>NZ_JBRAKS010000008.1:0-29732 GCF_052745115.1 Candidatus Jordarchaeum sp. | reverse complement strand
TCTCTCCACTATAAGGGTATCCCTACCCCCAAAAACTCATTTTCAAATACTGGAGAAGGCATAGGCTTTATATACGAGTTTTTGTTAGTAAGCGTGTCCCTTATGGAAACAATTTCAGCGGGGTTAAGACATGAGTTTCCTTTCTTCAGGTCATTATGCCTCCATAAACGCAAAAGTCAGAGCCTTAAAATCAAGAATGCTCACTATCGGAGATTATGAAAAACTGGTGCAGGCAGCGGACATCGATGAGGCTGTCAGATTGCTTAATGCAACCTCCTACGGGGAAGTCTTAGCCAGAGCGGATCTTAGATTCCCCCTAGACACCATAGAAGTTGACAGAGTTCTAAGCGAAGAGCTAAACAAAACTCTCGATCTAGTCGTAAGCTCTTCACCCTACAATGTAAGAAGCTACTTGAAACCCTATCAAAAGAAGCTTTACTATGATAATCTGATACTGGTAATCAATGCGGTGCACTTCAAAACCCCAGCACAAACAGTGTTACAGTACCTAATCCCCCTGTCCCCCAAAGAAATGGATGAATACAAAAATCTTCTAAACATGCAAACAGTCTACCAAGTAATCGACCTCGTCAAGGAGCCCCAAACAAAACAAATTTTACAGGATACAATTCCCGAATACGAATCAATCAAATCACCAATAGTCTTCGAAGCAGCCCTAGAACGCAGCGTCTACAAAACCCTGTGGAACAAAATCGTTACACTAAACGCAACAGACCGAAGATACGCCCAAAAACTTATCGGAACCAAAATAGACCTAATGAACATACTGATAATCATGAGAGCCAAAACCCAACGTCTTCAACCACAAACCATAGAAAACCTCATTCTACCCACATTCTACCGAGCGGAAAACTCGATAATAGACTCCATAGCAGCACGGGACATAGAAGAGGTGCTAAACATTCTCTTAGTATCAGAATACAAATACCTAGCCCACATGGCCAAAGAAGCCTACGGGGAAAACAAATCAACATCAGCCATAGAACACGCATTCGAAGAGTACTCCACCCAACTAGCATACACACTCATGGTAGGCGACCCCTTCCACATCGGTGTACCGATAGCCTTCCTGGACCTTAAGAAAAATGAGATACGAAACATTAAAATAATACTTTTTGGCAAAGTAGAAAAGGTTGAACCCCGCGTCATTCGCGATTTGCTAATAATCTTCTGAATCGAGGTGGCAAAATGAACAAAAAATTCCTACTGCTATATTTGGCGATGGTTTTTGTGGCAATAGCCGCAATCTACAACACTTTCATAGTAGTTTCCCAAGTTCCAAGCCCCCTAAGCATACCAGAGATGGCTAAAACCACCGTCGGTGCGGGTGTAGGTCTTGCCATAGGTTTGGCGGGTGCCGGGGCGGGCATCGGAATGGGCACGGCTTCTGCGGCGGCGATTGGTGCGATTAGTGAGAAGCCGGAGATGTTTGGTAGGACTATTATTTACATTGTGTTGATTGAAGCTATTGCAATTTATGGACTCGTTATTAGCTTCTTGCTACTACCGTACCTAGCTTAAATTGTAAACAGGAAACAATAGATGCTACCCACATTTTTTTTAATCCATTTCACTGAATCCAAATCATAAAAAACCAAGGATTATTGGTTGAGACCGTTATTTTTATGTAACTAACAATGTCCGCGGGATAAAACTAAAGATTTTTAGGTTTTTTAAAAAGAGTTCTTACTATTTTTGTTGCGTATTTAGCTGTTGTGAACGAAGAGGGATTGTTCGTAGTCCTGAGGGTTAACCTATATTTCGGTTTTTGGCAAAGTTGATTGCTAGGAAAAGACTGCTGTGTTTAAACCCCTTTTCCAAGGGACTAGAATCTTCCATGGGTAGAGTATATTATTTTAATTTTAAAAAATGAGGGGGAAGAGCCTATTATTGGAATATTTTTGCGGCTATGGTTCTGATTTTTTCTATTTTTCTTTCCATTATTGCTTTGAAGGTGTTGTCTATGGATATGCTTTTGTCGCTTTTTCTTACTATGCATCCTCCTACTGCTTCTGCTTCCTCTTTAGCGATTTTTAGTGTTGTTTTGTTTTTGGTTTGTTCTTCTACTTTTTTTGCTATGTCTGCTAGGCTCAGTTCTATGTTTTTGTGTTGTTTTGGTAGGATTATTTCAAGTTCGCCGCCATTAAGACCTATTGCGGATCTTAAGACCAATTTTTCTAGGATGTTTTTGTAGTCTTTGGAGGTTGATAGGTTTTGTAGTTTTTCTTGGGCTTTATTTAATGTGGCTTCAATTAGTTCTTCCTGTAGCTTCATTTTTCTCTGTTTTACTTTTAGCTTGGTTTCTCCGATTTTTCTTTTTTTTATTTGTTCTGCTGATTCCTTGCCTTTTCTTAATATTTTTTCTACACTGGTTTCTGTCTTTCTTTTTGCTTCTTCTATTATGGCGCTTGCTTTTTCTTCTGCGTCTTCTATTATTTGGTTTGCTCTTGTTTTCGCGTCTTCTTTTATCTTTTTGACGATTCTTCGGAGTCTTTTATCTTCTGGTTCCTCTTCCATTTTTTCTATCTTCTCGTCGATTAGTTCTTCACTCACCGTTTTTCACCTCACTCTTCTGCCAAGACCTCTTCCACTATGGCTTCTGCAACCGCATCCATTTTTTCACTGGCTCGCGCTCGAATCTTTTTTTCTTCTTCTTCCTCTTCTTTCACTGGTATTTTTTCTTCTTCTTCCGCTTCTTTCTCAGCGCTCTCTATCATTTTTTGAGCTGTTTTTTCCGCTTTTGCAATTTCTTTTGCTTCTATTTCTTTGACCTTTTGCAGTGTGGTACTCCTAATTTGTTCTGCCTCGCTCTCGGCTAAGCTTATTATCTCTTCTGCTTCTTCTTCTGCTTTTCTTATTACTTCTAGTGCATTTGTAACCATTGCATCACCCCTAAGGGACAAGTTTTAGTCAGCAATTCACCCTTTTTAATTTAACGTTGATGTATAACCCATCTTTCTTTCTAAGATTATTATGATGCAAAATCTTTGAAGCTAAACTATGTCTCGTTCCAATCCACTATTTTTCTTATTTAACGGTTCTTTACTCTTTTTAACTTTATAAAGAATGTATATAAATAAACTTTGAATACCAATAATCGTGAAAATCATTCCCACTCCCATTATGAAAATCAAACTGTTTGGAATGGGAAGTGTGTAGGCTGACAGCATATTCCAATAGTTTGACATATATACCATGTTTAATGTAACAACTCCCAGCATTACAAACCAAGTGAAGTAACTGAAGGTCCTAAGTAATGACGATAACCTTTTGGCAGTTTTAATCTGGTTTCTGAGATCAGCCATTAAATCACTCTCATTGACAAGAATAATTGAATCCTGTTAAAAAGATTATGTTAGTGAACTTAGTTTTGGGACATTTTCGGGCTTAGCGTGATAGCTTTAAAGGGTTGAATTGCTTAACATTATAAACTGGTGAATTTTGAAAAATAGATGTGTGCTCATCGAGGTTGAGTACAAACCCCCCGAGAGAAGGGTTAGAAAAACATCCACACCAACCTGCAGGTTTAAGAGTCATCTGTCCCAGCCAAGAGATGCAAAAGAGAGCCGACCTCATAGCGATCCTCGACCCCCGCCTCACCGAAGCCGAAATAATAGTAGCGGTGGAGAAACTGTTTGGACACCCCCTCTGCCCCCTATGCATTACCCATAATTATCGTGGATAATTTTTGCTCTCTAATTTTTTATCATATACGTAATATTTTTTATCGTGGGAACAAGAAAATATGCGTATCTTGCATAAAATTAGAGGAAAGCAATTACTCGTAGCACTTATGGGTAATGCATAGCTCTGCCCCCACTGCGGAAAACCCTGGTTAAGGACGGAACAAACGGTTCCGGAACACCGCAGTACCGGTGCAAGTCCTGCGGAAGGAAAATGGTCTTCTACGCCACATTCGAGGTGAACATAGCCAGATACATAAAGATACTAACCGCCCTAATACTGGTTGTGTGCATCCAAGCATCTGTGGAAGATGTCGCAGAATTCCTCAGCTCAGAGCAGAAACGTCCTCTGGGAAGCCCTGTGGCACCTCCCAGACATCCCCTACAAGACGGACGGAAAACCAAGAGTGATACACTACCGAAAGGAGATAATAGCAGTAGTAAACCTGGATGGACTGTACAGAGGGGAACATGAGCTCCTTCTCACCGTCAGTGGAGAAAGGAAAATCCTGAAGGGAGGGCTGTGAAAAAACTGGGGAAGGACTCCCCCAACTACTAGACGAAACGCTCGAAGGAGTGGAGGCTGACCGGTACCTCTTCATCACCGATGCCAACAGAACAGTGGCCAAGTGGCTTGTGGAACACTTGCGGAGAAAAGACTATATTAGTCATGCAGAACCACACCCTCTGGGGAGACGTCATGACCTACTTCCACTAAGAAGGACGGTGGCGAACCCTACGCCCCAAGAACAGACTCCTTCACAGCAGTAACCCCAAAGAGGAGGGAGAGTGAACTCCTCCCCCCCAGGAATGATTGAGTTCTACAACGGTTTTAAGGGAGTTAACCCCAAACTCACCCTTAGAGACTACTCCACGGGTTACCTTGAGAAGCGGGGACTCCGCCTCCTAGACGAGCTGAGACACCTAGCCTGGGAAACTCAAACGAGGGGAAACCTAGAAGGCCTCTTCCTCACCATGTTTGAAAGGGCGAGACCGCTAAACTCAATCATAAAGGAACTCCGAAGGAGAGGGGAAACAGCGGTGGAAGAGGAAACACGGAGAGTGATGGACGAGATCGCTTAAGCGGTATGCCCGAGTCCCTGGCGCTAAGAGGAAGAAGCTTCTCATTAATGCCTGGAAGTATCTTGATGCGATGCCGGGAGAGGTGGAAGAACTCGGGAAGGCTCTTCTAGGCTCCTGGAGCATGGGTGAGAAAGCAAAGAAGAGGGAGAGTGGGAAAAGGAAAACGAGAGATCCGGGTTTGAAGGCGGTGCTGGTCTACAGGGGTCCACTTCAGGGATGGGAGGAAGCGTCACTCTCCAGAGAGGAGAAGCAAGCCCTCGGCTGGATACTGGGCCTACTAAGAGAGGTCTTTGAAGGAAAGGAGATTACAAACAACATCTGCGAAGCAGACTTTAGCGCCACAGAGGTGGGTGTGAGAGAACGCCGGTCCATGTTCGTATCCCGCGCCACAAGCTTCGTATATCTGAGGCGGAAGGGGATTGAGGCGGTGGCTCGAATAATTGCTTCACACTTCCCCATGAACTTGGTAGGGCTGGAGGCTCCTCACCGAGGACGGGTGCAGCTAAGAGAGGGAAGAACTTACTTCATTGTCTACCGGAATCGTTTTCGGGAGGTCAGCTTTAGGACGGTGACGGTGCTGAGTCGTGTTAAGGGGGATGATCGCTGCCTTCTGCCACCTTAAACAGGAGAGAAAGTATTTTATCCGTCCAAGAATCCTCTAAGCAGAAACCCTCTAATCACGCTAAGCCCGAAAATGTCCTACAAATCTCATCTTAAATATTTTTCTTTTCTATTCCAATTTAGAGTGAGTTGATTTTTCTAGTTTTAGATTTCTAAAAAAAGCTCATAAATCCCCCTTTTAATGGAGATTATAGCCCAAAATCAGCATATTGACAATTCTGAAACTTTTAGGTTAAATTTAAATTCGACGCAAAATTCGTTGTTGTAGTAAAAATGAAAAAGAGAATTACAAAAATTATATCTAAAAACGATGATTCTTTTTTTGATGAGGAGTAATAAAATGTTTTGTAGGAGGGTTATAATATGGTTTACGCCGTTGACTTTCCTGAAAATTTATTTTGGATTAATACTAAAGAGCCGTTAACCATTGAGAAGTTAAAAGGTCACGTAATATTGCTTGATTTTTGGACCTATTGTTGTATTAATTGTATCCATGTTCTTGAAGATCTCAAGTGGTTAGAGGAAAAATACAAGGATGAACCTTTTGTGGTCGTTGGAGTTCACTCGGCTAAATTTGATAATGAAAAGGATATAGATAATATTCGATCTGCCGTAGCAAGGTATAATATTCGTCATCCTGTTTTGGTAGATAATGATCACATATTGTGGAACATTTATGGAATTAATGCTTGGCCTTCATTTATCCTAATTGATACAGAAGGAGACATAATTGGAAAGGCCTCAGGAGAGGGAATAAGGAATGCTTTGGATCGGGAAATAAGTAAAGCTCTAGAGAAGGGAAGAAAAGCTGGAACGATTGCGAAAAATAAAATTGAAATAGTTTTTGATGAATGGGAAGAATCGTTACTATCCTTTCCTGGAAAAATCGATATTGATTCCAAAAACAAACACTTATTTATTAGCGATTCTAATCATAATAGAATTCTTCAGGTTCAACTGGAAAAAGATGATAAGGGAAAGATATTAGCTATTATTGGAAGTGGACGGGAAGGATTAAGAGACGGAACATTTGAGGACGCTGAGTTCAAAAAGCCACAAGGAGTGGTTTACAGAGATAAAAAGCTCTATGTGGCTGATACCGATAATCACGCAATTAGAGAAATCGACCTTAAAAATAAAACTGTAAAAACCATTGCAGGGAAAGGCATACAAGGATACATGCGGCAATTCTCAGGCGACGCAAAGCAAGTGGCTTTGAACTCCCCATGGGACATAGCTCCAGACAAAGAGTACTTATATATTGCAATGGCAGGCAACCATCAAATATGGAGAATGGAAATAAAGTCGGGAATTATTGAAAATTTTGCGGGAAGCGGGGTTGAAAATATTGTGGATGGAAAAGCCTACATGGCTGCCCTTGCTCAACCCAGTGGATTAGACATTGATGATAAGAGACTTTACTTTGCCGACAGTGAAGTATCGGCTCTGCGCTATGTGGATCTTAGGACTGAAGAGGTCAAAACCCTTTTGGGAAAAGGTTTGTTTATATTTGGTAGGTTGAATGGAAATTTTGAAAACGCACTTCTCCAACATCCTCTTGGCCTTGATGCGGTAGAAAACAAGGTTTATATCGTGGACACCTATAATCATGCAATAAGGGTGGCGGATTTAGAAAAAAGGAAACTAACCACACTAATTTATCAACCAATTAAAGGTATTTGCAAAATTGATGACAAAGAATGCAATATGTTATCACTTTATGAACCTAACGATGTTGTTCACTTCGAAAATAAGTTATATATCGCTGATACAAACAATCATCTAATTCGAGTTTTCGACTTGAACAGCAGAGAGTTAAAAGATTTAATTATTAAATAAATAAGGGAAAATAGTAGAGACTTTAATTTTTTAAACTATCCTATAAAACTGTAACGCTTTTCGCTAAATTCCGGGGCTTATCAGGGTCATAACCCCTTTTAGTAGCAGCATAATAAGCCAATAATTGGAGTGGAGTTACATAAGTTATTGGTGAAAAAGGTGCAGGTATTGCAGCCATACCAATCATTCTATTGGACAGCTTCTGTATCTCTTGATCTTTTTCATAAGCTAAACTTATTATTGTAGCTTGGCGCGCCTTCATTTCCATTATATTTCCAATTATTTTATCACGTGTTTCATCAGGAGGGGAAATAAAAACCACCGGGAATCCGGGTTCAATCAAAGCTATTGGACCATGCTTTGATTCTCCTGCGGGGTATGCTTCTGAGTGTATATACGCAATTTCTTTTAGTTTTAAGGAGCCTTCCATTGCCGTGGTGGTGCTAATGCCTCTGCCCAGAAATAGGAAATCTGTTTTATGGGCATATTCGTAAGCAATATCTCTTATGAGACTCTCTTGTTTTTTGATCGTTTTATCAACAATTCGTGGAATTTGAAAGAGTTCCTCCCTAAGTTGTTCCATCTCGCTACCATCAATCTTGCCTCTAATGTCTCCTAGCTGTAAAGATATTAAGGCCAAGCTCGCTAGTTGCACAAGAAATGTCTTTGTGGCAGCAACCCCTATCTCGGGCCCAGCCTGTGTGTATAATGTAAGATCGGATAATCGGGAAATAGTGCTTCCCATCACGTTAGTTATGGAAACTATTTTTGCTCCATTATCCTTAGCGTATTTTATAGCATTTAGAGTATCGGCTGTTTCCCCCGATTGGCTTATTGCAAGAATTGTGGTGTCCTTGTCAACGAGATTGACAGTGGATTCTATGAATTCTGATGAAATTATCGCTTGGCTTTGCATGGCAGAAAGCTTTGATAACATGTATCTTCCAGCTAATCCTGCATGGTAAGAAGTCCCTGCAGCAGTAATGTATAGTCTCTTAGAGTCGTTTAGGGCCTCTGCTATCTGGTTGATTAATTCGGGTCTTATCATGAGAGTACCATTAAGTGCGTGGGATTGCTCATGTATCTCTTTAAGCATAAAATGAGGGTAGCCGCCTTTTTGAGCCATTTCAGGGGTCCAAGATACATTTACTATATTTGGTTGTAATTCTACTTCTCCGTTAATGGTTTCTATCTTTAATTTATTGTAGTAAATAGATGCCATTTCTCCATCACTTAGTAAAACGATTCTTCGCGTCATAGGAAGAAGTGCAGGTATATCTGAGGCACAGTAATTTGCATTTACACCGATACCAATCACTAAGGGGCTTTCGTTTCTAGCACAAACTAATTTATTTGGCTCTTTTGCGCAAATAACGGCTAGGGCATAGGTTCCCCTTAATTTTTTGATTGCGTTTCTAGTAGCCGTGTGGAGATCACACTTGGTTTTTACCATTGTTTCTTCTATTAGATGTGGGATAACTTCAGTGTCAGTTTCTGAAGTAAAGGTGTGTCTTTTCTCCAATTCTTCACGAAGTTCTAGAAAGTTTTCAATAATACCATTGTGAACCACTGCAATTTTATTTGTGCAATCCACATGAGGATGCGCATTATTTTTTGAGGGAAGCCCGTGTGTAGCCCATCTTGTATGCCCTATTCCTACTGTTCCAAGAAGTTTGTTCAAGTCCAATTTTTCGTGGATTTCATTAATTTTTCCTTTCTCTTTCTTTATAAAAAGGGTATTTTGATAAATTGTTGCAATACCCGCTGAATCGTAACCACGATACTCAAGTCTTTTAAGCGCATCATATATGATGGGTGAAGCAAGGTTACTTTTGTCTACAATACCGACTATTCCACACACATTTTTCCCTCAGATCTTCAATGATTAAATTAGAAATCCGGTCTTTTCTATATTTTCTCTAGCCCACCTTGGAGTATTTGGTAACCATTGTATGGCTCCCGAGTAGTTATTTCTCCAGACAGGTTTGTAGTCATTTGCTTGTATATTTCTTTCATATCTTTGGTATGTCCTAGAACATAAATTAGTTTTACATAAGCTGTTTCCGGTAGCATGTTTTTGCACGGAATTACTCCAATTTTCAGAAGGTCTCTTCCCCTTTCATACACATTCATACCTATGAATCCGTAGAGACACTGTGAAGTCATTGCTACCGGAATGTTTTCCTCTATGATCTTCTTTAAAGATTCTATGATTGTTTTTGGGCAGTGACCCAAACCAGTACCTGCCAAAACAATCCCATGATATTCTAAATCTCTGAGATGATTAATAATATCCGCTTCCATTCCGGGATAAGTATATACTAATGCAACTTTAGGGTCGAGTTTAGTATCCGCCTTAACTTTACCATTCTTATTCCTTTTTCTATAATCGTTTCTAATCATTTTTATCTCATCGTTCTGCACTAACCCTATTGGAATGTCGCCAATGGTGCGAAAAGCATCCCGTCTACTAGTATGCATTTTTCTAACTCTGGTACCTCTATGGATTAAATTATAGTCGTCGCTGCTACTTCCATGCATGCAGACAACGACCTCGGCTATATCGCTATATGCGGCAACTCTTGTTGCAGAGATAAGATTTATTGCCGCGTCACTTGAGGGGCGGTCACTACTTCTCTGGCTTCCAACCAGAACCACAGGAACCGGTAAATCCTTCAGCATGAATGATAAAGCTGAAGAAGTGAAATGCATGGTATCGGTGCCGTGGGGAATAATGATGCCGTCTACACCCGAGTTTATCTCCTCTGCTGCTGTTTCAGCAATTTTAATCCAGTACTCTGGAATCATGTCTTCTGAAAACACTTCAAAAAGAAGTTTTGTTCTCAAATTGCATATTTCTGCAAGTTCTGGAACTGCACTAAAAAGTTCCTGCGGGGTAAAAGCGGGGATAACAGCTCCTGTTCTATAGTCCAGCCTGCTTGCAACTGTGCCACCAGTACCGATTAGAAAAACTTTTGGTTTTTTGGCATCGAACTCGATCTCAATTTCGGGAATAGCGTAGAAACCGGGATTATAGCCTATCTCCTTGATTATGGTGTCGCCCGTGATTCTTATTCCGATATTGTAGCCTGTATTTAATTTGAGAACCAAATGCGTATCGTCTCCCATATCTGAGCGGGGAAGTAGTATGCCTTGGTATGTTGCTTCAGGTGTAGTTACTTCAATAACACTCCAAATCTTGACTTTAGCATCTTCTAGTTTTTTTCTAACAAAACCCCAATATCCTTGTAACTCCTCCTTCACGGTCATTATGATCCATCCAACCTTTGTGCTAATTTTTTACGGAGAACCTCAGACACGATTTTTCCATCAACTTTCCCTCTAACCTTTTCCATCACTTTACCCATCATAGGGCTAAACGCTCTTTCACCGCTTTTTTCTATAAAGCCACTACTCTCATCCAGTATTTCATCAATTATTATTTCCAATTTTTCAACAGTAATAGTTTCCAGCTTCAATTCTTTGAGGACTTCCTCGACTGTAATTAAGGGAGAATTTCCAAGCATCCTAAATACTTCTTCTATTGCTTCCTTTGCTATTTTTCCCTGAGAAAGAAATTTGAAAGTTTCTTTAATTTTTTCTTCCGAGATATTTTCTGTTTGAACTCCCTCTCTCTCGAGAGCTTTCATAGTTTGAAGAAGCGATATAGTGACAATTGTTGGGTCTATCTTGAATTCTTCAACAATCTCCCTAAACATCTCCATTTTCCCAGATGCCATTAATTCTTCTACAAACTCTTCTTTTATTTTGTATTTTTCTGCAAGGCGTTTCTGAACCTCCCAGGGATATTCTGGAAGTTTATTTCTAACTGCTTCAACTCTCTCTTTTTCTATAACTAGTGGTGGTGTGTCTGTATCTGGATATAGACGCGCTCCGCCATGCAATTCTCTTAAGAATTCACTATTGCCATTCTCTAAGGCCTTTCTAGTTTCCTGTGGTACACCCTTTAAAGTATCCTTAGCGCGGTTCACAACATTCTCTAACGCCTTTTTTGCTTGACGCTCCTCCCCAATAACAAGTACATAGGAATCTGTTTTTCCCAAGTTAAGAAGTTTACGAAGCTCAGAATCCTCTCCCGTACTAATTTTGTATTTATCGAGGTTTTCATCGGAATGGATAATACCTTTTAGCCCCGTAATCACTATTACTCTCTCAGCGATTTCCTTTCCAAAACTCTTTCCCGGTTGAACCTCTTTACCTAATAACCCGACAAATTTAGGCAGCTTCACCGCCATAACTTTTTCTTTCTTTTTCCTGTTTTTAATTATCTTACACTCCGTGGAAGCGAAAATCTCAGAAACATTCTCAAATTTGTATGAAAAGTCTGCTTCCTTTACTCCTCTACCCAGTAAATCTTTTTTAATATCTATTAGTGCAAGCTGTCTTAATGCTTCATTTTCAGCGAGTTTGGGAATCCAATCTAATTTTTGAACCCCTTTTATTTCAACCCGCCCCCCACCTTCTATACTGACATTTATATCTTGTCTTATGGTTCCGAGCCCCCTCTTAACCTTCTCAGTTGCTCTAAGAAGCATTCCTATCCTATAGGCTGTTTTTAGGATTTCATCCGGATTTTTTATTTCGGGTGATGTGACAATTTCAACCAACGGAATTCCCAGCCTATCTATCCTATAAAAGACCGTGTTTTGCTCTTCTTTAATTTTACGAGCAGCATCTTCCTCTATACATATTGTAGTGACTCCGATTTTCTTACCGTTAATTGGGATGTAGCCATCTGTTCCGATGATTAATGTGCGTTGAAAGCCGCATGGGACTGATCCATCCAGATAATTTTTTCGTAGGATATGTAATTCGTCGATAATCTTAGCGTTAAATAGTAGTGCGATTTCAATGCCTACATCTATAGCTTCTTGAGAGATAGCAAAAGGAGGTGTTTGATGCTTGCAGGTGTTCTACATGCAAGTTTCATCTATCTCGTATGTACAATTAACATCATTAAATCCTTCATACACGACGGTACGTCCTTTTTCATACTCAACCAGCATCGCTTCATCATATTTACCCATCTCACCTAAAACTGGTCTAAAATACCTTCTAACTAGAAATTCTGGTTCCTCAGTTTTTAAAGTCGGTGAACAAAGACAAAAGAGTTTGCGTTTAGTTAAAAGCTCCTGGTGGATTTCAATTCCGGCTTTGAATCCCAGTTTTCCATAATCTAGCTTTAAAGTAACCACCTCCAATTTATAAAGATTCAACCCCATTAAAGTATAGTAACAATAAGAATCAACACCTTTTTCTTCATAAGAATATTCTCTCTAAAAATGTTTTTCTTTAAGGCTTACGAAATTTCAAAGTATTTATAACTATTTCATTACTTAGTCAAAATTAAGATTCTCTTGTTGGGAGTGAAAAAATACTTGGAAACTGTTTACCTACCTGAAATCCAGCAAAAAGAGGCGTACAGAAAAATAATAGAACATATTCTGAACAAAAAGGAAAAAGTGGAACTAAACAAATTAAAAACTAAGGTTTGCCAAGAGTACCATTTGAATAAGGTTCCAAGTAATTCGGAGATTCTGAACTGCGCCTCGGAACAAGAAAGATCACAATTACTTCCAATGCTTAGAAAAAAGAAAACACGTACAATTTCAGGTATTGCAATTGTAGCTGTAATGTCGAAGCCCGCCCCTTGCCCAGGCAACTGCGTCTACTGTCCTGGAGGCACCATTGCGCCAAAGTCATACTCAGGCTATGAACCTGCAGCCATGAGAGGTATTCAGAATAACTATGATCCCTACATGCAAGTAAAATCTAGACTGAACCAGTTAGAAGCAATTGGTCACAGAGTTAAAAAGGGTAAAATTAAACTGGTGATAATGGGAGGAACATTCCTCTCACTTCCTATTGAATATCAGCACCACTTTATACGTAGATGTCTCGATGCAATAACCGGAATACCCTCAGAAACTCTGGATGAAGCAAAAAATAATGCGGAAAATTCTCGTACAAGAAATGTGGGAATTACTTTTGAGACAAGACCGGATTATTGTCGGGAAAATCACATCGATAATATGCTCTATATGGGGGGTACGAAAGTTGAAATCGGAGTTCAAACGGTTTACGATGATATTTACAAATTCATTAATAGGGGCCACACAGTGGAGGATGTGATAGCATCCTTTAGAATGGCTAAGGATTCAGGGCTCAAGATTACAGCCCATGTTATGCCTAATCTTCCAGGTTCGAATTATAATAAAGATTTAAAGACATTCGAAACCCTCTTTAACGACCCAAGATTTAAACCCGATAGTCTTAAGATTTACCCTTGTTTAGTACTTGAGGACACACACCTCTATGATCTTTATCTTAAAGGTGATTATACTCCATATTCCACTGATGAGATTATCAAACTCGTTGCTGAAGTTAAACGTATGATTCCGAAATGGATCCGTATTCAACGTATTCAAAGAGATATACCTTCAAAACTAATTATAGCAGGAGTAAAGAATGGCAATCTTAGAGAACTAGCAGCAGAGGAACTACAAAAAACAGGGGATAAATGCCAGTGTATAAGGTGTAGAGAAGTAGGGCATGTTTTAAAAACAGATCATGATGTTTTAGAAATGGAAGACATCTTTTTGCATAGGGAGAGTTACTCCGCTTCAGAGGGAGAAGAGATATTTATCTCGTTTGAAAATAGGGATAGAAGTATTTTGGTGGGATTTTTAAGACTGCGACTACCATCAGAATTAGCACATAGAAATGAGATACAAAGCAGCGAGTCGATGATGGTTAGAGAGTTACATGTTTACGGTCCACTTGTACCCATTTATGAAAAGCCAAAAGATGAGTGGCAGCACAGAGGATATGGTAAAAAATTGCTCAGTTTAGCCGAAAAAATAGCTAGAGAAGAATATGATGCCAAAAAGTTACTGGTTCTTTCTGGCCTTGGAGTTAAAGAATACTACTATAAATTGGGATACAAGCCTGATGGGGTTTATGTTTCAAAAAAGCTAAATTAAAGAACCCTCGCTTCTTAAAATAGCAGAGGATAATAAAAAATATCAACTTTTTTAAAAAATTTTAATATTCAAATTTTCACTAAACGGTGTGTTTTCTGAATAAATAACAGCGGGATATTCTAATTTAGTGCTTGTATCTACTTTAGCTCTGACACTTTTTTGGCTATATCGCTGATTAAGTCTTTTGCGTTTCCCGGATCGGTTATGCTTGCAGCGGCAGAGGGTACATCTATTCCTGAGGCAACTCCGATTTGTTCCTTTTTAGGAACATACACATAGGGAATTTTCTTTTCTTCGCAGAGTAAAGGTAAATGAGCTACAACTTCTGGAGGGTCAACATCCTCCGCAATTATAACCAGTTTAGCATCCCCACGTTCTAGGGTCTTCGTCGTCTCATTTGTGCCCTTTTTAACCTTACCGGTATCACGCGCAACTTCTAATGCTTGGAGAGATTTTTTGACAAGTTCATCTGGAACTTTGAATCTCACATAAAAGGGCTTCGACAACAATCATTCCTCCTTCGGGCAATGCCCTCATAATTTTAGTGGGTCATCACTCACAGTTAGTTTTTTAGTGAGAGATAAGTTATCAGGTTTCACTTATGAAATTTTTGGTTTTTTATTTCTTTCCAGAGCTTTATGTTATTGCAGTCATTAATTTTAAGGTTTCTCTCGTCCTTTCAGTAAACCATCTCATTACTATTTACTCTTATCTTAGCCTAACAATAAACTCTAGCTATCCCGATAGAAATTTAAGAACCTCACTTAAAGCGATTTTAAACCATTCAGTATAATTTTCTGGATGTCTTTGGACGCTTTCCTTGAGGATATCTATTTTTATCCATTTAAAATCTTCCGCTTCTTCCGGATTTATTTTAACTACCCCATCATAGTCTCCAATAAAAACATGGTCAAATTCATGTTCTGTAAGTTTGTTATCAAGACTGGTTTTGTATATAAAATGAAAGACTTTTCGCAAATCACAATCGAAACCCATTTCTTCTTTCAATCTTCGATGGGCAGCATACTCTAGATTTTCCCCTGGTCTCGGATGGCTGCAACACGCATTTGACCACAAACCACCAGAGTGATACTTGCTTTTTGCCCTTTTCTGAAGAAGCATCTCCCCTTTTGAATTAAAAATAAAAATAGAAAAAGCTCTATGCAATCTTCCTTCTTTGTGTGTCTTTATCTTTTCCTCGGAACCTAACTCCTTATCATTTTCATCCACAAGAGTAACCATCTCGTCCACAGGATACCGCCTCTTTTTGATTAAATGCTTAGTTAATATGTTGATGTCTAAACGTCACTTTTATATAAAAATTTCTGCAATATTATCATATTTAATGTTATTTAATTAACGAATTTCTATTATTGAGAGGATATTAAAGTTCCTAATTCCTTGTTGCCTAGTAGGGATTGAAGTATGTATCCCTGCTTTTTAGCGTTTATTATTTCAATTTCTATCCCTTTTTTTACCAGAGGTAAAACTTCTAAGACTTTACGATGCATTCCTCCCGTAACATCGGTTGTTTTGGACCCTGAAACATTTCTTAGAATTTGTTCAATATTATCGGGTGTTATTAGACGGATTAACTTCGCATTTTTATTCGTATAAGGATCAGAATCAAATACCCCATCTACGTTAGTTCCAAAAATCACGTGCTTAGATTTTAATTTCTGTGCCAAAAAGGTCATGATGTGATCACCGGATAATATGCTATAGCCCTGTTTTTTATCAAAAACGGCGTCTCCCCAGAGCACAGGTATACAGTTCAAATCCATTGCAAGCATCAAAGTTTTTATAAAAACATCCGATAATTTACCATTCTCCTGAATGGAAATGGCAGAGGGTTGTAAAGGAATAATAGGCAATCCAACTTTCTGAAAAGCATCCACAAATATCATATTCAGTTCACGCATAACTTGAACCGTTTTGGTGAATCCCAAAAGTTGATTACCGGATTTTAACCCCAGATGCACTTTATACTTGTTAGCTATTCTATGTCCGAATGAGCCTCCACCGTGAACTAAAACCAGTTTCAGGTTAGGATTCTTGCTGAATGATTCTTTGATTTCTCGGGCTATTCTCTTTATGGCTTTAAGATCAGCTTCTATACCCTTCTCTTTTTTGGTTATAACACTTCCTCCAATCTTAAGTACGATAATACTCATTTGAATCTCTTCCGAAATAGTTCAATTTGTTATTCAGCTTCATATATTCCAAATCTCAAACATAAATTAAAAATTCAGATAAATAATACTATTTTTCATAAGACAAACGTCTATTTCTCTATTTTAACTCCTTTTGACGAGATACTTGTAATAAGGGGTTTACCTTTAGCTTTTTGAATAGCATCAGCTATTAGTTTCTGTTTTGTTTTGGGACATAAGGCTATCATACATCCCCCTCCTCCCGCTCCCGTTAACTTAGCACCATATGCTCCATTATTTCTAGCTACACTTATCAGTTTATTAAGTTCAAATGTGGAAACACCTAGCGCTTCTAATAATCCTTGATTGATATCCATTAATTCACCAAGTGCCGGTAAATCATTTTTCTTCAAGAACCTTAGACTCTCTATGACTAGAATCCCTATCGAATTCAAAACAGAGTTTACTATCTCTTTTTGCCTATCTCTCCTTAGCTTGACCTTTCTAACCCATTCCGCTGTGCTTCTTTCTATACCTGTATCGCCAATCACAAGAGGAATTCTGGAATTTATTTTGATTTGTCTTATATCTCCCCTTTTATAAAGTATAGCACTACCAAATGTTGTAATTGTATTGTCTATTCCAGATGGAGTCCCATGAACAATTTTTTCAGCCTCAAAAGCTATATTGGAAATTTCGGATTCTGAAAGCTTCAGTTTTAGACAGGTGCTTGTAGCCGCAGCAGTAGCTACAGAGACCGCTGCAGAGGATCCCAGTCCTGCCCCAGGAGGGATTTCCGATTTTATCGATATGTTAAAACCGTAATTAAAACCGCTGCGACACGAAATCTCTTTACAAACAGCCCATATTGGCTTGAAAACAAGCGGTAAACTTGAACCGGAATAATAATCTTCATCAATTTTTAATTTTGACTTTCCATATTCTTGTGAGAAAACCTGGTATTCTTTTTTATCATTCAAACTAACAGTCACATAAACTCGTTTATCTATTGCGGCTACTAAGGCAGGTTCCCCATAGACAACCGCGTGTTCACCGAAAAAAAATTACTTTTCCTGGCGCTGAAGCTGTGATCATGCTTAATTCACCTATCGGTCAGCATATAGAAAACCTCTTTATAATTAACCTAATTTATTTCTGGTTTAACGCTTATATGGCTTAACTATTGCCACAGTTACTTTTTAACTATGGCCTCAAATTCTTCCACAGAAACCGGTATTTCTCCATCAGGCGGAATTTCTCCTCTCTCTCTAAGAACTTGCTGTGCTAATAACCAGTATATAAGAGAGAGAGCCCTTCTCCCCTTATTATTGGTTGGAATAACCAGATCAATATTCGAAGTGGAATTATCCGTGTCGCACAACGCAACAACAGGGATTAGAGCTTTTGCAGCTTCATCCAACGCCTGTGAATCCGCTCGAGGATCAGTGAGCATTATGATATCTGGCTCAATATATCTATTCAAAGAAGGGTTTGTGAAAGTCCCAGGAATAAATCTTCCTGCAATTGTGTGTGCGCGAATTATGCTGCTGAATTTTCGTGCGGGTCTTTGACCATATTGTCTAGCAGACACCACAGCTATTCTTGATGAATCGAATCTTGCTAGAAAACGGCCAGCGGTTCTTATTCTCTCATCCGTTTTTCTAATATCAAGAACATACAGGCCATCTGATCTTACCCGATAGATAAAAGGTTCCATACTTCTTGTTTTAACCTGTGTTCCAATGTGGATTCCTGCAGCAAGATACTTATCTAAAGGAATTAATAGTTCTGGCTCGGACATTATTTTACACGCTCTAAATTCTGAGTGGATGAATGGTCTGTCAAATAACTTTTAGACCTAAAAATTTTTGGGTTAGGTGTGCTGACTAAAGGGAAGTATATCATCTATCAAATTAACATGACTTAGCATCATACGTCTACAACAGTAGCGTATAATATCTAGGCTTGTTAACACGGCGTCTGGGGGCTCACCCTGTCTTACTCTCCGGATAAACTCTTCCCATTTATCAGCAACCAACTTACCGCATGTAAAGCATCTTATGGGTATTATCATAATACTATTCTCCATCAAACATTAAAAACAAGGCCCAATTTTTTCTACCATACGATTTAATATACGACTGAAGACATAAACATTTTTTGTATTTCTAAATAAATTATAAGTAATAATCATATTGAGCCTCTTTATTCAAGATACAATCTATTACCTGTAACTCTTTTGTTCTTTTGCACGGGCGCCTCTTCCACCTGGTTTCTTCGTTTCCTTTCGTCTCGGATCAGAAACAAGAATTTTTCGATCATACTCTAAAAGCTTTTGTCTTACTTGAGGTTCATCAAAATATTGGGTTAAGGCCTTTGCAATAGTGGTTCTAGCTGCTTCTGCTTGACTTGATATTCCTCCACCTTTCACTGTAACGTCTATGTCCACTTTGTCATAAAGATCGGAGCCTACCAAAATTAAGGGTTCTAATATCTTTTGACGAGCTAAAAGCGGTTGTATTAGCTTGACCGGTGTTTTATTTACTTTTATTCTTCCTGTACCAGGTTTTAGAACCGCTCTTGCTATTGCGTTCTTTCTTTTTCCGCTAGTTAGTATCACTACCTTTTTACTCACTATTAAACCTCCAAAGCCAAATTCTAATCTAGAGGCGAAAACCATCCTACTTCATTAGAAAGTGTTTCTACCGTGATGTACTTGATATCTGATTTTTTAATATCTGCGTCAGAAATGGTCTGTGCAGGAATTTGATTCAAATATTCGGGTAAGCCTATATAAACTCTGAGACGCTTAAAGGCCGCTTTTCCCTTAGGCTTCTTCCATGGAAGCATGCCGCGAATAGTACGTTTAACTATTCGATCAGGTCTGCGATAATGAAAAGGACCTTTCCAGGGAGCTGTATGTGTTCTAATGTTTAGTTTTGATTTGTATCTTGACACAATAGCGTTCCTATTACCAGTTATTACTGTTTTCTCAGCATTAATAACAGCCACTCTTTCACCTCGTAGAAGACGCGCAGCAACCACACTAGCCAACCTTCCAAGGATAAGGTTAGTAGCGTCAATAACCACCAGGCCATCAGTAGGAAAGGAATTTTTAATTTTCTTTTTCCTCCGTTCCTTCTTGATTTCTTCTAATTTCGCCTCTGTCTCCTCTTCTTCTGATGGCGATTCCAACTCTTCTTTAGATTCTTTTGCTTTTTTTGGCATTTTACCCACTCTCTCATTTGATTATTTTTACTTTACTGCCCGAAGGATTTCTCTTCATCAGTTCTCGAATAGTTACGCATTCCCCTCCAGATTTTTTAGTCTTGTTCACTGCTTCTTCTGAAAAAGTTAGCGCCGCAATAATAACCTTGTGTTCTAATTCACCTGAACCCAAAACCTTTCCAGGCACCAAGATTATATCATCATTAACCGTATATCTGTTAATTTTAGATAAGTTTACAGAAGCCCTATTCCTTCTAGGTTTTCTTAACTCATCTGAAACTCTTTTCCATAAACTACACTTTTCTGATTTAGATTTTTTATCAAGTTCTATTACCAATTTCCAATCTTCAGGATTCGTTGGTCCAGTTGGTTTGGGCAAGATTAAACCTCCGATTTATCTATATTCGATTTTTAAATATTTACTAAGTTTCTGAGACAAGAAGTGATTGAAGTTCTTTCACTTTTTTCGAGAGTATGTCAACTGCTTTTACCACTATTTCCTCTGGAGTGAGTGACCCAGTTGACTCGATGTTAAATATAAACGAGGTGTCATCTGAATCAACATGGATAGCGTCGAATTCACATTCTTCTTCACACGCCTTGCATAATGAACAGTTGAAGACATCTTTTATCATAATTGATTTATTTTTAAGATCCAAAATTCCTTTGGGGCAAATTTCTACGCAATCCCCACAAGCTTCACACTTGTCCCCTTCCAGACGTACAATTGGCTTGTATTTATAGGCACATGTAGATACCGGTTGATATTTTGCATGGCTCTTACCTTGACCAAGAGAAGCGTAAGCTTCGAGTACAATACGTTGCCCGCGTGCCAATCGAACAATAGGGATTTTATCACTAACAGGAATCACCAAGGGATCCTGAGATTTTAATTCTCTCGAATAAACTATCACCCCCTCTTCCTCAGCTTCCCTCTCCAGAGTGAAGGTTAATTGACACTTTGTGCACCCAGCTCCCTTACAATCACATTCTTCGGGCAAAGTGTAATTATCTAAATCAGTTTTGAGGGGAATAAGACCTAAACGATGTGCAAGAATTTCATCAAACAGTGCAGAAGTATTCTCTATAATAATGACCTCATCAATGGCCATAGTCGGCACTTCTGCTAAAATGATGCGCCGTAAAGCATTAGTGAAAGCTACACTAGAGTTCTCAAGCATGAATTTTAGATTATTTTCATTTCTGGAGATTATTCGAACGTTCATAATTACACCAACGAGCTAATTTAACCGAATTAATTTAGTAAAAATTATCTTTATAAACATCATCAAACAAAATATGAAAAAATTATATAAAAATTGCTTCTCTCGCGTCTTCCCTAAAAAGGGTAAAGATACAGTTATAATATATTTTTATACTCTACGACCACGTCTCCCTCCTGGTCTGCGCGTACCATCATGTGGATGCGGTGTTACCTCCTCTATTCTTCCAATTCTCAATCCTGCTCTTGCTAATGCACGTATCGCCGCCTGAGCCCCGGGACCAGGAGTTTTAGGCCCATGCCCGCCAGGCGCCCTAACATATATGTGTATTGCAGTGATACCTTTATCAATAGCAACTTGAGCCGCCCTATAAGCTGCTTGCATGGCCGCATATGGAGAAGATTCATCCCTATCAGCCTTTACAATCATACCTCCAGAAAATCTTGCAATCGTTTCAGCACCCGAAATATCTGTAATATGAACAATGGTATCATTATAAGAAGAATATATACGAGCAATGCCCCAATGCGTTTTTTTAGATTTTTCACTCAATTTTATTCACCTATTTTAAAACGATTACTATTATTCCTCAACACTTGTTTGAATCCGTTCAGGATGATTCGGATCACTTAACGGCGAAGAAGAAGCAAAAGAGATTAGTTCCTCTTCTTCTCCAGGGACTAAATATCCTGGGGATGTTACACGCCTCCCATCTACAGCTATATGCCCATGTGTTATTAATTGCCTTGCATGGTAAATAGATGTTGATAACCCATGCTTGTGAACTAAGGTCTGTAATCTCCTATTCAGTAAATCCTCAATGGCTAATAAAAGCACATCGTCCAATGAAGCATCAAGAGGCAAGATTCCCAAACGATGAAGTCTACCCACTAACAAGCTCCTCGCTTTTTCCTCTTCCTCCTCCGGAAGGGCAAGACAACGTCTTGCCTGATTTCTAAAACCTCTGAGCATAGTGTTTGCACGCCAAATCTCTCTCTTATTCCTCAAACCATACTTGCCCACGAGGATTAATTCGTTGTGTATTCTATCCTTCTGCCAAGGATGTCTCGGAGTCCTAAACTTCTTTTTCTGTCTCTTAGGATCACCCATTTAAATCCCTCAAAAGCCTAACTCTTTTTTCTTCTTACTCCAACTGTTTGGCCCTTACGACCTGTAGTCTTGGTGCGTTGTCCTCTCACCTTAAGACCAAGAGCATGCCTTATGCCTTTGAAACTCTTCGTTTTCCTCATAGTGTCAATATCACTCTTAACGCTCAAAGTCAAATCAGAGCCAACAATGTGAATATTGGTTCCAGAATCAGCATCTTTTTGACGATTAACCATCCAACTGGGAATACCAAATTTCACAGGATCAGCTAAAACCTCTTCGACCTTCTTAACATCTTGATCCGAAACAAAACCCATCCTAATATCAGGATCCAAATCAGTTACCTTGAGGATAGCCTCCGCTAGCCTAATATTCACGCCCTTAATTTCCGTTAAGGCATAACGGAACTTTTTAGAACCGTCCAAATCAGTACCGGCAACCCGAACAAGATAACGATAACTTTCCGACGACAACTATAAACACTCCTTACACTAAGCAATAAGGAAACAACAAAACATCAAAATAAACTTTACGTACAAAATGCACAAAAATTTGACAACATAAGAGTAAAATTCATAAAAAAATACGCATAAAAATGACACACTGAAAACAAATAAATACACAAAAGCTTCTAAACTAGAGAATAACTAACACTTATTGTAAAAATTGCCCGAGCTATAATCAGTAGCAGGGGTAGCCAAGTGGATCACGCCAAACGCGTACAAAAACGGCGCAGATAATCTACAAATGTAGGTAGCGTAAGCCTGGAGAACTTTCTAGGAAGCCTGTGATCCAATTGGATCGCGTGGGTTCGAAAGGTGGTGGGAAATGCCCGCTTCCTCGAGCGTCCCACCCCCTGCGCTACTTTATTTTTAAAGCTAGGTTTTTAACGTAGTTTTTTAATCTTTTTCTTCTCTGTTGTGTTTTTTCCATAGTGGAGGGTAGGTTCCTGGTTCCATTAGGACGCGGTTTATTTCTACTGCGATTCCATGGTTTGAGGAGTGTATCTCTTCGCTAGTCATTCTTGCTTTTCCTATTGCTACGGCTTCGTTTTTGAGTGTAAAGACTGCAGCAAGGTTTCCGGTTTGTATTTCGCTTTCTAGTTTTACTATCCCGGGAACTGTTAGGTTGGCGCCATGGCAGATAGAGTCTACAGCTGAGTCGCGTATGTATATTTTGGGTAGGTGCTCTAGTGCGTTTTCCATTGGTTGTATTACTTTTCTTAGGAGGGATTCATCTCCTTCTTCTTTCCAGAAGTGGTATGCGTCAACAACGTCGTATAGGTTTGAAAGGGTGTCTTCTTTAAAAGGCCCGGTTCGGGTGCGTCTAAGTTCTCTCATGTGCGCTCCGCAACCCAAAACTTCACCAATATCATGGCAGAGTTTTCTCATGTAGGTGCCTGCCTCGCATCCAACGCGGAGAAGCCCATTTCTTTCCTCGATCTCTGTTAATTCTATATAGTATATTTCTCTAATTCTCAGTCTTCTTTTAACGGAGGAACGGAGGGGAGGGCGTTGGTATATTTGTCCCACGAATTCGTTTACGACCTTACTGAATTTTTCTTCAGCTACGTCGCCGTGAAGTCGAATGACGCAAACATATTCTTTCCCTGCGGGAAGAAGGGTTTGAACGACTTTTGTTGCAGATTCCAGGGCTACGGGAAGCACCCCGGTTACTTTGGGATTTCACCATTCCCCATATTTTTCTTGAGGAACTCTAGTGTCCCAGCGTGCCCCGCTTTTTTTATCTCTAGAATTTTTTTGACCCAGCTAACTACCTCATGTGAGGTCGGCCCCGGCGGCTTATCAACATTGATTATACCCCTTTGTATGTATTCTTCTATTGGACGCTCGTTGGGCGAGGTCCCATATTTTGGATCAGAAACTACGCTAACCTTTTCAATTAATTCCCTTTTTTTGTCACTCGGCAAAAACCGTCCAACCATTAAACTATCCCCACTAATAATTTTTTTAATTATTCCTCTTGAAATTGAAATAAAAAGAGTAAGGATGATAACAATTAATTTCTAATTTTCTAAATAGTTATTTTTACTTTTTCCTTCATCAAATCTAGCAAGCCGGCTTTTTCAAGCGCTTCAGTGACCTCTCTGTCTTCGGCTCCCCGTTTAATCTCAATTTTATCCCGTGTAATTTCAAGATGTTTTATATTCGATTTGCGTCTTCTAACCTTATTTACGTTGGGCGGACCGGTTATTAAGACATGGTTTTTATCGATTATTTCTATAATTACGCATCTTTTGCCGGCTTCCCTTCCTGATATTTTCACACAAATTTTTCCAGGTTCAATTACAGCCATTTTTCATAAACCTCCAGTCGCTCTTGAGTCTTCCTCCCAGGTCACCCTAGTAGGCTCACTCTCTTAGGAGGACGAGGTAATATATTCTTCTACAATAGTCTTTAAAATCTTTACTACAGAGTTCAGGGACCATAATTCAGTGTTTATTATTATGTCAAAAACTGAGTGATCATCAACATCAATATTATAAATTTTTTTAAATCTCTCTTTCTCACTCAGCTCTCGCTTGAGAGTCTCTTCAAGAGATTCCTTATACGTTTTATGGTCTCTTTCAGCTAATCTTTTAACTCTCACCTCTAATGGGGCCGTTAGTAATATCTTAATATCAGCATACTCTCTTGCTTTCCAAGCACTTAAACGAGCGTCAATAACTACGTTTCCTTCTTTTGCAGCTCGAACAGTTTCCCCGTCAATCTCACGGTCAATTTCCGGATTTTTCTCAACATAGGAACTAAATTCTTCCAGAGTCATACCTTTTTCTCTGGCTAAAAGACGGAAAATTTCTCCCGAAGAAATATATTTTAAATTAAGAGTTTGAGCTAAAAGCTTAGCACAAGCAGATTTACCCACTCCGTGCTCGCCGCTAATAGTTAAGACAATACCCACTACTCGCTGCCCCTAACACTACTCTTGTAAAATAATTTTAAACATTTGGAACAGAGGTATCCGCCGTAAGGTCTTTCCGGTCGTCGCTGGGTTTTTGATTTTAAATTGGAAGTGCTTTGACTCCAGCTTCCTGGAAGGTGTGCCCCACAGGAAGCGCAAACCGGTTTATTAGCCTTCCTTCTGCTATAATGGGTAACTAGCTTTCCACCCGGTGTTCTAACTTTCCTTCTTATCATAGATCTAGATCGGTACCTTGGACTAGGCAACTCATCACCATCCTAAGTTTCAATGTTTACTCCAAACAGGCGCTGGAAAATACCCGCGAAAGCAAAGTTACTAATAATATACCACCAAATAAAATAGACTCCGAACCCAGGAATAAATGAAAAAGCATCCGCAGCAGCAGGAATATTAACCCCCATAAATAAGAGAGCAAACAACTGAATATCAGGGGGTACTGCAAAAAGGTAAATACCAGGCCAACAACTAACTCCGCCTAAAAGCCAAATCAACCAATTGAAGTCCAAGTATTGCGGCCCAACCATTCCTCCCAACATTCCAAATGGAATACCCGGAATACGTCCTAAGTTAATTGGAAGCACTGCAACAATGGATGGAACCATGCGTTCCATTCCGGGAAAACCATAGAAACCATATAGGTAGTAGAATAGTGCCATAAAGGGTATCATGTAGATAAGAGTAGGCTTGAAGCGTGAAGACGCTTGTTCCCTCTGGATTCTGTCAATAAACTTCTTTTTCCTCTCTAATTTCAATATCAGTTTTTGGTTATTCTCCTCTTTCGCCTTAGCCATTGCTTCCCGCCATTTCCTAATCTCCCGGCTATATCTACGAAGTTTAGCTACCGGTAAAACTATCCTATTAACCGCACTTGCAGTAATACTGAGCAAAAGGGAAGCCCCAAGAACAACCCACATTGATTCAGGAGGACTGTAAATACCCATTTAACCACCATCCATAATGCTATAATTCTATCTTTTAAATGCCTTAAATAATTTAACTGTTTCAGCAGCAGCTTCTTCAGCCTTTCCATCATGATTCATAATTATCTTAACAGTAGACCCAGTAATTTCGGCGCAGGCTATGGCAGCTGACCTACATAACTGTTGGTGCAAATCTATATCCTTTACAGATTCGAGGTCCCGGTTCCTAGCCGCGTCCCTGCTGCGTCTACCCGCGATCTCTTCTGGGAAAGCCTCCACCAATATAAAGAGGTTAGGGCAAAGAGCCTCTGCAACCCATATAGGAATACCAGGCAGAAACCCCTCCGGTGTCTTAATCAGCATATGCGTGTCCACAATCACAATCTTGTTCTTCGCCATACCCGCTATTTTCTCAGCTGCCAGACGCTGTACCTCACGCTGCACCTCAGATGGTAAATTTCTCATCTGATCCCGATTCTCCACTAAGCCCTTGGACTTGGCCTCCTCAAACATTACCGTCCCATAATTCACTAACAAAACCTCATCGGATCCTGAAGCCCGAGCAGCCTCCAGTGAAGCGTCGAGAACAGTGGTTTTACCAACACCGGGAATACCAGTCACAATGAATATTCTACCCTTTCTTTCAGCCAACACAAGCGCCTCCCTTACCCCATACCCAGCAACCCTCTCAAAGCAGGATTCATAGTGGCAAGCTGCTCCTGCGCGATAATTTGATAGTACTGATAAATAATACCCACAGTTAACAGCACACCAACACCTGTACCCAAGGCACCGACAAAATTAGCCAGAGCCGCCAAAACACCAACGCCCAAACCACCAAGAATCGTAACCACAGGAATATATCTGTCCAGTATCTTCTCCACTATCTTCGGCGACCGCCTAAATCCCGGCACCATCATACCTGCAGCAATAAGCTGCTTCGCAATATCACGAGAACTCAATCCCGACACATCAATCCAAATGTAGGCAAAAAGCCCACAGAAACCCGAAAATAGCAAAAGATAAATACCAGCCCTTACCGGATCAGCGAAAACAGAGGGCAAACCAGCGGGTGTTGTAAGATAATATACTAGACCACCATACGGCGTAAGCTGCCCTTGAGCACCCCAAGAAGGAATAAACTGTCCAATAATATTGGCTATAGGATTAAGGTTCCAACCCACATTATACTGCGCAATCCAATTAACCTGAGCCAACCAGCTAGAACTACCCGGAGCCAGCGCCAAAAAAGGATATATTGATTGAAACCCAAAATTGGGATTAGTCCAAAGAACCTGAGCCAACAACAGAGCATTCGCATAAAGCGCCCAAACCAGAATAATAGGAATATTCGAAGTATAAAAGAACTTAATCGGATAACGCCCCCTAAAACCACGATAACGCGCATACTGAAGCGGAATCTCAACTCTCACAGACTCAATATACACAACAACCAGAAACGTAATAAACGCCGCAATCAAACCAATCAAATCCGGCTGACCATACCCCCTCATAAACAGATGCCAAATATCCGCATGAGGATACATAAGACTAAAAATAAAACCTTGCTGAGCCCACGCTGAAGCATAAGGAAGCCCCTCAATAAAGTACGTAAAATCCGTCGCACCCGTAGGAGGGATAAATATCCTAAACTGGCTTATAGTCTGCTGAAACACGGTATAAGCATAACTGAAGGGAAAAGTTAAGGTCTGAATAAGCGCAATAATGATACCACTAGCCAAGTAGTCATAAGGACTAGTAGCCGTGTTAAAACAACCAAAAAATATCGCACCCGCAACATTCGTAGCAATAAACAAACTCACACCACTACCAAGACCCCAACCCTTCTGAATAGTCTCATCCATCAAAATCAACAAAGTCCCCGCAACACTCAACTGGATAAAAACCAACATCATCTGATTAAAAGTAAGCTGACCATAAGCACCCGAAAGAATATAAATACCAGCCTGAACCACCGTAACCAGAAAAGCCAAAACCTTCTGAGTCCCAGTAAACAAAGCACGATCCTCAGGATTACCATAATCCATCTCAATCAAACGACTACCAACAAGCAACTGCATAATCAAACCAGCAGTCACAATCGGACCAATACCCAACTCCATCAAAGTACCACGACTCGACGCCAATATGGTCCGCATCCAGAACAAATAGTCGAAGCCAGCTTGGGTTTGTATTCCGTATAGTGGTATGTTGGACATCACTAAGAATATGAGTAGTATTATTCCGGTCCATAGTATTTTTTCTCTGAATGATACTGTTCGCTGGGGTACTCTGATTTCGGGGAATATTTTTATTAGTGGTCTGAAGGTGTTTAGGAATATTCCTGCCATCTTGTTTCAGCCTTGATTTTGGTTTGTTTGTGTTTTGTTGTTTGTTTTTTGACTTGCTATGTTTATTTGCATTTCTTTATATTTTTTGCTGTTGAACTTTAAGGTTTGTATTATTTGTGTTTTTTAAATATTAAAATATTTTATTTGTTCTGTGTTTTGTTTTATTTTGTTTTTTTGGGAGTTGAATTTTTTTAAAATGGAAAATTTAGTTTGTTTTTGGGAGTTTTTTATTTTTATTTTTGAGGTGTGATGGTTTTTCCGCCTGCTTTTTCTATTTTTTGTTTTGCTTTTTCGCTGAAGGTTTCTGCTTTTACTATGATGGGGGTTGTTATTTTGCCGGCTCCAAGTACTTTGGTGTATCCGTGTTTGTGGAGGTCTATTACTAGCATTTTTTCTCGTTTTTCTGTGGATAGTTTTTCAGCGTTTTGGTCTATTTGGCCTACGTTGATTGTTTGGTGTTTTGTTACTATTCTCTCGTATCTGGTGAACCCGTGTTTTCCGAAGTAGTTTGGTTGATATTTGAGGGTTCGTACCCAGTGGTGTTTGTGTCCTCCGGTTTTTCCTCTGCCGCCTCTCTGGCCTTTACTTCTGTGTCCTCCTATTTGTCCGTAGCCATGGGTTCTGGAGCCCCGCATTTTTCTGACTTTTTTTCTTCTTCTTATCACTGTCATCACACGCTTTCTAATCTAGTGTTGTGTGTTGTTGTAGTTGCATTAAGCTTGGCGTCTTTATATTTTTTGCTACTAGATAGTTACATGGGTTCAAAAAAATAGTGTTTTTAATAGTTTTTATGGTATTTGAAGTTTTAAAAAGGTTATAAAATGAGTATGTTTTTTGAATTTATTTTTGGGTGGATTATGGCTTTGGTTTATTTAGTTAGGCTTTTTGGGCTCTTATTTCTAGTACTCGGTTTTTGTAGCTGGATTCTACTGTTTTGGGGTTTATTTTGCAGGGCATTGGTATTTCTTTGTTGAATTTTTTCATGTTGGCGTTGACCCAGATGTAGATGGTGTTTTTTGTGGCGTCAACTTTTATGTCGTCTTTTCTTACGCCGGGAATTTCGGCTACTACGATTATTTCTTTTCCCTCGTCGAAGATGTCTACTAGAGGTTCCTCTTCTTTTTGTTGTTCAATTTCTATGGTGGGTTTGAATGGGGTTTCACCTTTTCCGAGGGGTTTGATTTGAGGCTTGCCGTCTGGGCCGATTGTTACTGAGAATCCGTAGAACATGGGTGGGGGGTTTTTTAGGAATTCTTCTGGATTTCGGAACATTTTTTCTGGGTCTTTGAAAAGTTGCCGCATCATTTCTTCTATTATTTCTTGGAATTGTTCGAAGTTTTCAAATATGTCCCAGAATGGGTTGCGGCGCTTTCTTTTTTTATCATCGTCTACCAAGTATTAAGCCTCCTACTAAACGTCTTACAACCGTGGTATAATAATCTATCGAAAGCATTCATAAAATAAGTGAAATGGGATTTCTTCGATTTTTTATTGTATATAGTTACTCAAGTTTTGCGGTTTATAAGTAAGATATTAGTTTCTCTTTGTGTCTTATA
>NZ_JBRAKS010000007.1:0-30991 GCF_052745115.1 Candidatus Jordarchaeum sp. | reverse complement strand
CTATTTTTTATTTTTAAATTATTCTAAACTCGATTTTAGGACCATCCCTTTTAAAATATTCTTATTTTTTTAGGGTGTGATTTACGCACTACGTTAGTGATACTTGCATATTATTAATAGTTTTTATTTTAGAAAGTGTGAACTTTTTAGTGTGCAGAGAGTGAAGGGTATGAATCAGATTTCTCAGGAGGTCATTAATACTCAAGGTTATAAGGACTTATTTAGCTCCGAAACAGTTGATAAGCAACTCTATGAAATACTTAATCGTAATAAAGTGAAAGTACAAGTATTTGGGGTTGGAGGAGCAGGAAACAACGCTGTCACCCGCCTAATGGAGAACAGTGTTGAGGACATTGAGACAATAGCAGTCAATACAGACGCACAGGATCTACTCTACACAAATTCGGATTGCAAACTATTAATTGGAAAAAAAATAACAGGAGGACTCGGAGCAGGAAATAACCCAGAAATAGGTTTGGCAGCTGCCCAAGAAAGTCTAGAGGACATTAGAAAAGCTGTTTCCTCAGATATGGTTTTCGTTGTATGTGGATTAGGCGGGGGAACAGGCACAGGAGCAGCACCCATAGTCGCTGATACCGCTCGCAAATCGGGAGCCCTTACTATATCAATATGTTTTTTACCATTTCTAATAGAGGGGGAAAAACGGTGGCAGAATGCTATCATGGGCTTAAAGAAACTTTACAAGTCATCCGACGCAGTAATTATAATACCTAATGAAAGGCTACTGGAAGTCACAAACAATGTTTCTCTCACCGAGGCTTTCAATTTTGCAGACGAGGTTCTAACAAAAGGAGTCACATCAATGGCTGAATTGGTCACTAAGCCGGGGCTGGTAAATGTCGACCTCGCTGATGTTAGAACAGTTGTAAAAAATAGTGGAGTTGCATTCATAGGTGTTGGGGAGTCAAATGGTGAGGAAAGAGCTACTAAAGCGGTAGAAAAGGCATTAAACAATCCGCTTCTAGAGGTCAATATCGAGGGTGCAAGGGCAGCATTGGTAAATATAAGCGGCGATCAAAATCTGACAGTTAAAGAAGCGGAACTAATTGTAAGAATGTTGTCGGAAAGAATAAATCAGAACTCGGAAATCATTTGGGGCGCTTTGATTAATCCAAAATTAGAAGATACTTTACATGTGACAATAGTTGTGGGGGGAGCATCCTTTCCCTATATTGAACAATTAATCAAAAATTTTGAAACTAAAACAAATAATCTTAATCCAAAAGAAATTACAACACATCAAAACGAAAAGTCGCACACAAGCAAATAAATTAAATTTTTAAAACACATTTTTATGACTGTTCCATACTAAGCCAACATATAATCTTTCCCTTGATCAGTTCCAGTTGTTTCCCAGTCCAAAATTAATTGAAAGACTCCAAACTCCAGTTTCACATTAGAAAAATGCCATAAATTGCTCAAAAACATTTGGAACAGGAATAAAAGTCAATTAAGTTTAAAAGATATCAAGCTAAATCCCTATTTAGCTAAAGCTAATAGAATCGAAATTCAACTGAGACAAAATAGAACCGGAGGCCTAAAAACTTGGGCATAATAAACTTCATTAAAAGGTCAAGACGCGTATTCAAACTCGCTAGATACCCCTCCCGTAAAGAAATGTGGGCCACAACCAGAATCTGTATACTAGGAATCATCATAATAGGCGTAATAGCATTCCTAATCACAATGATCTTCATCTACGGTTTCCTACCCATTATCAACCCCAGCGCCGCCGCAGGATAACACCTGATAAATAAACAAAAAAAACCAAGGTAAGGTAGAAAAAATGCCTAAAAAAACAAGCATATTCGCCCTAAGATGCACCATAGGACAAGAGAAGAGTGTAGCTACGCTAATAGAGAAAAGAGTAGATGGAAACCCCGACGCGGATATAAAGGCAATACTAGCACCAGAAGCACTCAACGGCTACGTCTTCATTGAAGCTCCCAGCCAAAGAGAAGTTAATGCAATAATTACAGGCATACCACATGTGAGGGGCAAAGTCGTAGGCAAAATAGATATTGATGAATTAGAAGAATTTCTAATTCCAAAGCCCTCAACTGAAGGAATAAGCAGGGGTGACATAGTGGAAATTGTAGGTGGACCATTCAAAGGCGAAAAAGCCAAAGTCACTCGAATAGACCCAGATAAACAAGAAGTAGTACTAGAACTAATCGAAACACAATTTCTAATTCCTGTTAAAGTTCACGCGGATTATGTTAAGCTAGTAGAGAAAGGGGAGGAAGAAGGGGAGAAGATGTGATTTATAGGAAAATTATATGATTAAACAACTATGTTTTAAAAATATGAATATGCTGAGTTTTTAATAGTGTGGTGAGTAATTATTAGAGCGCTGGAGAGTTATGGTAAAGCTTCAACTGGTTTGTGTTATCTTCAGTTTATTTCCGTGTATTGGTTAGTAATGCTGTTCCATTTTGGTGTATGGTTATAAATTGTGTTAATTGCAAAAAATATTTAAACTCAGGATAAAATGTGTTCCGATGCGTATACTCAAAAAAATTTAAGATTACTGCGATAGTTATTTTAAATCTAATTAATGATATCTCTATAATTGGAATGTTAAGGGAAAATATTTGCCCCACCCTATTTGTAAAAAAGATATTAAAGAAGGAAGACTAAAATGGTGCAGAAAGTAAGCGTGCAAGCCCTCGTGGACGGTGGTAAAGCTTCAGCGGGGCCTCCACTTGGTCCTGCTTTGGGGCCTACGGGTGTTAATCTCTACCAAGTTGTTCAGAAAATTAATGAGTTGACGGCTAATTTTAAGGGTTTAAAGGTTCCTGTGACTGTGATTGTGAATCCTGATGATAAGACGTTTGAGGTGGAGGTAGGTTTACCTCCGACTTCTGCTTTGATTCTTAGTGAGTTGGGTGCTGAAAAGGGTAGCAAGGAGCCGAGTAAGAGCATGATTGGGAATTTGAGTATGGAGTCTGTGGTGAAGATTGCTAAGATGAAGAGGGATGCTCTTTTAGCTAACAGTTTGAAACGGGCAGTGCGTACGGTTTTGGGCACTTGTTTGTCTCTAGGTGTTACGGTTGAGGGTAAAGAGCCTAGAGAGGTGCAGAAGGAGGTATTAGAAGGAGTTTACAGCGAATTATTATCTAAGGAATAGTCATATATTATCATATTGTGTGTTGGGGTGATTTGAGGCTTCTTATTAAGAATCCAAAAAGTGAAACGAGGTTGAATTTATCAGACATGGAAGGGGAATTTTATGTCTTTAGAAAAGAAGAAAATTATAGAGGCCCTACGGAAGGCTAAACAGAGTTCGAAAAAGAGAAATTTTATGCAGTCAATAGAGTTAGCGGTTAATATGAAAGGCATTGATTTAAAGAAGCCGGAGAATCGTTTAAATACGGATTTAACTCTTCCAAATGAGATTGGAAAGGATCCGAAAGTTTGTTTCATTGCAACGGGGGATCTTGCTGTTAGAGCAAAAGAAGCGGGGTTTTTTGTAATAGACAAGGATGAGCTTGATGAATTATCACGTAATAAGAAAAATGTGAAAAACCTTGCTAGTGAATACGATTTTTTTGTTGCTCGTGCGGATCTTATGCCCCAGGTGGGTAAGACTCTTGGCTCGGTGCTTGGTCCTAGAGGTAAGATGCCTAAACCGGTTCCTCCGAACGCTGAAGTTGGCTCCATTGTTGACCAGTATAAGAAGAATGTGCGTTTGAGAATGAGAACCAATCCGATGATAAACCTGAGGGTGGGTAGTGAGGATATGGATGAAAATAAGATTGCAGATAATGTTCAAAGCATTATTAGCTTTTTGGAGGGCAAATTTGAAAAAGGGACCAGACATATTAAATCCGTTTATCTGAAAACTACTATGGGCCCGGCAATAAAAGTGGAGTAAAGGAAGCTACTGAAATGGCGGTAACTGCTAAAGGAAGACCTGTTCCGGAATATAAGGTTGAAAGAAAAGAAGAGATAAAAGAATTACTGGAAAAGTATAATGTTATTGGCCTAAGTAATATGGAGGGAATAGGTGCCAAGCAGCTTCAGGGTTTGAGGAAGAAACTAAAAGATACGGCACTCATAAAAATGGAGAAAAACACATTAATCACACGTAGTCTCAGGGAAATAAAGGATAAAAAGAAGGATGTTGACAAACTAGCGGAACACGTGAAAGGATCGGTGGCATTAATACTCACAAACATGAATCCCTTTAAATTAAGCAATTTTCTTGCCAAAAGTAAGACCAAGACGGTTGCCAAGCCAGACACAATAAGTCCTGTTGAAATTATGGTTCCTGCGGGGAATACAGGTTTCCCACCGGGTCCTGTTATTGGCGAGTTAGGTGATGCAGGACTTCCAACTCGTGTGGAATCTGGAACAATATGGATAACAAAAGATACTGTTGTAGTAAAGCCGGGAGATCTTATTCCCAAAAAAATGGCCCTAGTCCTAAAAAGGCTAGGTATTGAACCCATAGAGGTCGGTTTATCGCTTGATGTGGCTTATGAGGATGGATTAATATTAACAAAAGATGTTCTATCTGCGGAACCTGTGAAATACTTACAAGAAATTCAAGAAGCGTATACTCAGGCATTGAATCTTGCAGTCTATGCCTCAATAACAACGCCTGAAACAATAAGCATATTATTAAGAAGAGCATACACGGAAGCTTCAAATCTAGTGATGAAAGCGGAGCTAATCATACCAGAAGTTCTTTCAAGTATCATAAGAAGAGCGGAAGATCAAGCATTAAGCATAGCTATGAAAATTAGTGCTAAAGATCCCAGTTTATCTCCTCAAACAAAAGCAGTCGAAGAAACGAAATCTAAAACCCAAAAGAAACCCTCAAAGCCTGAAAAAACCCAAAAAGAGAAATAAGAAGGGGTTGGAGGTTTGGGGGTACTGTTTGGTTAAAATTATGTTTGTATAAAGGCAGGTTTATTAACATCTATAAAATTAACCATAAAGAGAATTATGATAATCCTATGAGGTGAAAGCAATGGAGTACGTATATGCTGCGATGCTTCTACACAAAGCAGGGAAAAATATAACTGAAGAAAATGTTGCTAAGGTTCTTGAGGCGGCTGGAGTAAAAACTGATATGGCAAGAGCTAAGGCTCTGGTCGCCGCATTGGAAGAAGTGGATATCGAAGAAGCGATTAAAACCGCGGCGCCAACAGCAGCAGTAGCGGTATCCACGGAAGCAACAGCTAAAGAAGCAAAACCAGCAAAAGAAGAGAAGAAAGGAAAAGAAAAGGAAGAGGGTAAAGAGGAAAAAGAAGAAGAAGTAGCAGGTCTCGGAGCACTCTTCGGTTAAGCAATTAGAATCCTTAAACCTTTACAATAAAACAACAATTACGTTTAATCATTCCTCTTTAGTCTTGAGTAGAACTAAATGAAAGTACTGAACTAAATTAGGTGCCCCGTTTTACTTTTTATACCTTTTTATTAGGTCTTCTATATTGTTTAACATTTCTCCTGTTTTTTCGACTTTTGGACCCCCTCCTCTAGCCAATCTTCCTTTTCCTCCACCGCTTCCATTTACAATTTTTGAAGCTTCTCTGATTATTCCATTGATATCGATATTTACAGATTCTCCGATCATACCAATTATGTCCACTTTATCGTTCGTCTTTGCTAAGACTACTACTGCGTTTGGTCTTTCATCTGTTATTTTACTTGCAATTTTTATTGCCTCATCTATACCCAACTTTGTTTTTTCGACGATTAATTCATATTCTTCGAATTTTTTCATTTTGTTCATGATCTCTCTTGCTTCGATTTCTGCTATCTCACTACGCAGTTTTTCTATTTCTTTGCCCCTCCGTTTCCATTCTTCAAAAAATCGTTCCGCTGTTTTTGGCAATTGGTTATTAGGAACACGAAACACACTTGCTGTTTTTTCCAAAAGTTCATCGATTTTTTGATCGTATTCGATTGCGGGGATGCCTGCGCTAAATTCTAATCTAACAACGCCATCCTGTATTCTCTCTGCCCCTTTAATCTTGATTAAACCGATTTCACCAGTGCTTTTTAGGTGAGTCCCGCCGCAAGCCTCAACATCCCAGTTTTCTATATCAATAATTCTAATATTGCTCCCAGGTACGGCTCCTCCTTGATAGATTTGAAAACCATATTGTTTCTCTGCTTCATCTCTGCGCATCCATTTTACCCTAACTAGTCTATTTTCCATCACTATTTCGTTTGCGATTCTTTCTATTTTTCTAATTTCTTCTGTGCTTAGTGCTTTGTAATGGGTAATGTCTAATCTTGCACTTTCAGGAGTTTTTTCTGCCCCTGCCTGCCAAATATGTGAGCCAAGAACACTCTTTGCAGCACCGTTCACAACATGTGTAGAAGTGTGGTGCCTCATAAGGGCTATTCGTCTATCCCAATCTATTCTTCCTTTAACCCTTTGCAATGATTTTAGTTCAACAGGTTTATCGAGTTTATGCACTATCACATTACCCAGTTTTTCAACATCAATTACTTTGTAACCATTCAGATTTCCAGTATCGTTAGCTGCTCCACCGCCGGTAGGATAAAATAGGGTCTGATCCAGAACCACACTTGAGTCCACCACTTTCAAGACCGTTGCTTCAAATTCCTTCTCGTAAGGTTTTTCATAATATAGGGTTCTAGTTGGTGGTAAATCCTTAAGTGAGTCCAGCAGAGTGTCCATAGTAGGGGCAACGGTGACTCTTTCCTTCTTACTACCTAATTGCACATAAAAGTCTCCAGGAATTTCGAGTTTTATTCCCGATTCATCTGCAATTTCTTGAGCCATCTCTGGGGAAATTCCTTTCGATTCATAAAGCTCAATCAAGGTACTTAAATCCAGTTCTTTCTGCTTTTTGATTAATCCTGCCACATACTTTTTACCCTTCTCCAATGTTTGATAGTATCTTTCACGCTCAATATTAAAGATATCATTAATAATGTCCGAAGCTGCGTCCACGCGTCTATAAGTTTTTTTCAAATAATCAATATGCTTATGGAGAAGCTCCAAGAAGTCCAGATCAAAGCTGTATAGGTCGTTTAAGCTCAATACTCGTCTAAGGATTATACGTAAATTATAGCCTCCTCCAACATTGGAGGGAATCCCTCCATCCGCAATTGCAAAAACAAGTGTCCGGGTATGATCTGAAATAGCATATAATGCTTCCAGCGGACCTAAAGATTTGTCCAAATCGTCTTGATCAATGTCTAATTTTGTGGCCACTTCTTTTCTAGCCTCATCGATATTATCTACTTCATCCACGTTAAGAAGACCGGAAAGAACAGTGTAACGCCCTAAAAGTTCTTCATCAACAGATACTCCCGTACTCCCCTTTAACCAGTCCAACACAGGACCGAAGGTTGCCTCATATATTGTTGGGGACCCTTGAGTAAACCAACCTACGCGTTCAACCCCCCAGCCTACGTCAATCACCTTGATGTCCAATTCTCGGTAAGCTCCACTTGGAGTAAACGCGTATTGCATAAACACGTTATTAACAATTTCTAAACCTCTACCAAAAGATTCAAGACAAGGGCCGAAATTGCCACCCCCAGTCCACACATCTTCTTTATAACTCACCTCATCTCGTTTCAGTTTAAGGCATTTGGTGAGAAACTCAAAGTTGAGTTCAATGCAACGATCCATCCAGTAACCTTTACCATCATAATTAAAAGCGTGCTGACCGCCCATAACAAATAGGCTTAAATGCCTACCGGTCTTTCCAACATTATCAATATCATTGAACCCTTTGCCACCGAACCTTATACAAGGCTGAGGCACCACCAAAGGATTCGCCGGAGGCTCAATAACACCCTCAACTACATATGGTTGAAAATCAGTGATAGAAGCAATAGTGAATGGAATATCATCTCTCCACCTTGCAACCACAGGATACTCGCCTATCCTCGTGTGACTCCGCTTTTCAAAGAAATCACTCCAATTCCTAACAGCCTCATGAAAATCCCAGCCCCCATCCACGCTACGCCCAATAAACTTGTATCCCCCAACACACTTCGTATCCCCACAAAGTTCACTATCACTAGTTGTCCAATACCAGTCATTACAGGATCGACACCGCCTTCTCTCAAAACCTTCTCTCTGGAACAATTCTACATAGTAGCTTTCTCTGCCAAATTTTTTCCGCAGCTCCTCTTTAGAAATCATTATTCTCAAGCCTTCTTTGAACAATAATGTATCTAAAACATTGTGAGGGAATTCTAAAAACTTTATGCATCAAAACACACAATTAATTAGAAAATACTTGTAAAATAAAATGTATAAACAAAAATCTTCTCGAAATGGTCAAAAAAAATCCTTGAGGGTTTATCATGTTTATTAATCCTAAAATAATAGAAGCAGCAGAAGACCTGCGACACCTCTTAAACAGAAACTATAACAGAGACCAAGCATTGAACTTTGTGGGAGACCACTACAAATTAAAAAAAGAGGAACGATTCATCCTATACAGGGCAGTATACAGCCACAAAGAAGTAAAAGAAAGAAAAGAGAAAACCATAAACTTCAAAGACCTCAAAGGCAAAATACTGACCGTAGACGCATACAACGTAATCATAGTTCTTGAAACAATGCTAGAAGAAAAAAATCTAATCGACGCCGACGACTCATTTGTAAGAGACATCGCTGGAGTATTCGGCAAACACAAAATAACAAAAACCACACACCAAGCAATCAACCTAATAATGCAAACACTCAAACAAACCCTCCCAAAAGAAACACTCATATTCTTCGACAGCCCGGTAAGCAAGAGTGGAGAACTCGCAGCAATCACAAGAAAAAAAATGGAAGAACACTGCATAAACGGCACCGCACAAGTAGCAAAACAGGCAGACAACGCAGTCATAAGAAGAGGACAAGTAGCAGCCACCAGCGACAGCGTCATACTACAAAAAGCCAAAAAAACCTTCGACCTAGCAGGACACATCGTCAGAACAAAAAAATACAAACACCTACACCCCCTAAGAAAAAACAATAGAAAAATGTTTTAAAGAACCCAAAAAATCTAATAAACCAAAAAACATTATATAACTATCCGAAATTAGATTTGGGCACGTCGCCTAGCCAGGATATTAGTAAACCTGAAAGGGCGCCGACACTTGGGCGTAAGCCTTCTAATCCTAGAGGCAAGCCGGAGTTCAGGAGTTCAAGTCTCCTCGTGCCCACTTATACTATTAACTTTTTAGTTAATTTATTAAATTTTGGTTTAAACTTTTTTGTTTTTTGTATTTTGTGAGGGTTTATCTGTTTTGGGGTTCTGCATTTGTTTTGGTTTTGATTTTTGTTATTTTGTTGTTTGGTGGTTGAGCCGGTATTTGGTTTCTCCGTTTTCTTTTATGGCGGTTATTAGGAGTAGTTCTTCTGCTTCTTCTATCATCATTTCGGCGTATTCTCTGTTTATTGTTTTTGTGTAGGAGTAAAAGGACTTGTAATCCTAACCCAATCAAAGAGATAGAAATCAGTGGAGATCAGTCCCGTGCTCGCCAAAATCTTTTTCTGATTGTTTTCTAAAGTGTTCGAAGCCTCTGGGTTCTATCTTTTTTTCAGCTCGGTTCGGTAAGCGTAGTAACAATTCTTTGTCTTCGGTAACGGTTCCTATTTTGTACAGGGTTCCTCCTACCACTTTTACTGAGTCTACTGCTCTGCTCCATTTTACTGAGGGGATTGTGACGACAAGTTCGAATTCTTCGCCACCATACAGTGCGAGTTCCAAGGGGTCAAGATTATGGTTCTCGGCGAATGTTTGTACCTCTTTTGGAGCAGGTATTGAATCGATAATAAATCCAATCCCGCTCATTTTGGATATTTCGTGTAGTGACCAGGCCAAACCGTCGCTGCTGTCTATGCAGGATGATGCCAGATTACGCTCAGAGAGAACTATTCCCTCCCTCATCTTAGCCTGGGGCTCGTACACTGCACGTAAAGCTAAATTTTTGGATTGGGAATCAGCACTCATATTTTCAAGCAGTATCTTAAAGCCCATAGCGGTAAAACCGAATGGTCCCGTGACCGCAACGATATCCCCGGGACGCGCCCCACTGCGTGAAATCACACTAGTTCGACCAACAAGTCCAAAAGCGGTTCCTGAAACTACAAGATCCGCACACTCGTTAGTGTCACCGCCCAGATAGTAGAGTCCATACTCTCTACAGCCCGCGTTTAACCCCTTAACCAGTTCGCCAGCATCGTCCATGGTGGTATGCCGCGGGAAACCTAAGGAAAAGACAGCCCACATAGGCTTGGCGCCCTTAGCCACAACATCACTAACATTCATAACAACAGCCTTACGCCCCACTTGCCAGTACGACATACCCGGAGGAACATCGGTTCTGCCCACAAGCATATCAGTATTAATAATAAGAGCATCATTTCCCAGAGGCACCCCCACAGCATCGTCACCAAAAGGCAAAACTGCGCGAGGAAAACCCTCAATTAAAGTAAAAAATAAATCAATCAGGCTACGCTCACCAACATCACCCACACTCATCAAAAACCACCATCCCATATAATATAAAAAAGATAGTGGAGCCCCGGATGGGACTATCGGGCAGCACTGAATGTGCAAGTTTTTTCGAACCCATGACCTTCAGCTTGCTCAGACCACTCTTTGTTAGTGGTTGTACGAGGCTGCTGCTCTACCACTGAGCTTTCTCGCCTCTTTTTGGAGGAACCGAGGCTCTCCGAAGGCTCCAGTGTTTGTAGTTGAAATTTAAAGTTAACATTAATATTCTTTACTATATTCACTAATTTTTAAACCTTAAAAAGGACTCTCAGAATATCTTGTTAGAACAAATTTCTATTTTTATGAAGCTAATGAAAACCTTCTTTTTCAACACAAATATGGTTTCGAATCTAAAAAATAGAAGTAATTTCAAAATTAATACCGGATTTCGAATTGAAATTAATGGAAGTATTATGGTAATGGTGCTCCGGCCGGGAGATTCGGATCGACACAGTGTGTTTATCATTCGAACCCGGGTCGAGGAATCGATTGGGCAGATGTGTTTGCTTGAGCCCCTCATGCTTAGCCCTTGCCTTGTTTTGTTTGGCCGGACTACACCACCGGAGCACTTTGATGAGATGTTTGAAGAACACTCTTTTAAATTTTATTCAAAATTCCAGATGTCGTCTCCGACGTGGTGTAAGTTTTTTATTGCGGGTCCCTTTTTAGAATTTTTTATGGTTTCTGCGTCCATTAGTGCTAGTCCTATCGCTAAGGGTTTGTCGTGTTTTTCATCCGTGACCATGACTAAAGTATATTTATCTACTTTGTCATCTACTTTGACGATTCCCGGAACCATAATATCTGCTCCGTTGGTTATGAAACCAACGGCGCCCATGTCTACTGTAACTTTTGGTAGTTTTGCGGCCTTATTCATAATGGCTTTTAGAGTCGGGATTAGCAGATCTACCATTCGGACGAAGAATGGGACCCCGTTCATAAGATATAACTGGACAGCATCTTTCATAAATCCGGACTCGATCCTGGCTGGCATGTAGAAATTTTCTCCCAGAATGTCTTTGAGTTCTTCTTCCAGTTTCTTAATATCCTTATCGCGTAAAAAATGACGATTCTTCAGCTTCACGCAAACCGCCTCAACACAGCCTCTAAAATCTTCGCTCTTTCTCCACTTTTAATAAGTATTTGTTGCAAATAAAATTTCGAAAGTTATAACATACTTAAAATAGATGATTCTAGATATTTCAAAATTACGGAGAAAAACAAACCTTAAAAAGGCAATGTGTTAAAGAGGAAATTAAGCTATATTTATAAAAGGTTGCTCAAAAAGAATATAATATCCGAATAACTAACAGTAAAATATATTTGAACGCGAAGAAAGTAATCCGATATACTTAAATATCTACAAAATTTCATCAAAAGATGCAAATATATTTTTTCAATAATAGGAGAGAAAAACATTATGAACGAATCAAGCATAACAAGACCCCTTGACCTACTCAACAGATCATTAGAAGCAAGAGTGCTCGTCAAACTCAAAGGAGGACGGGAACTAAGAGGCAAACTAAAAGGATTCGACCTCCACATGAACCTCATACTAGACGAGGCAGAAGAAGTAATAGACAAAAACAACAACAAACTGGTAGGAACCGTCATAGTGAGAGGAGACAACGTAATACTCCTCAGCCCCGCAATAAAAACAGAAACAGAATAAAAAACTAACCACCACTCCAAAGAGGGACTAGAATGGGAAAAGGAACACCAAGCATGGGCAAAAAACATAAAATAACACACATAAGATGCCGCAGATGCGGCAAACACGCATACCACGTCAGAAAAAAATCCTGCGCAGCCTGCGGATACGGAAAAACTAAAAGAATCCGAAGATATAACTGGCAAAACAAAAAACTAGGAAAAAACAGACTAGTGTAAAAAAACAAGAATAAAAAATTAAACATTAAATAAATATTGCATAATTGACGGAAAATAAATGGTTTAAAGATGGTGGACTTATAAAAAAGGGCTCTTAGCTCAGCCTGGTATGAGCGCCGCGTTACCCATGTCACGATGAGAGGAATGGGAGCGAAGGCAAGTTCCTTCCAAAGTCGCGGAGGCCGCGAGTTCAAATCTCGCAGAGTCCACCAATATAAATCTATATTGTTTTTTAGAGGTTTTTACGGGTTCTTTCTGGTTGATTCGTTTTTACTTGTTACAGAATCTTGAAGTATATAAGAGGTATTTTTACTGAGTGAAGATGAATATAATTTGAATGATGAATATTATAAAAAGCGAATTGGTAGTGCTACTTTCTTTTTTAGGAGTTTACTTGAATATGGGTTGATAATATAGGTCTTTTATTGGTGGGTTAATAGCTCAGCCCGGTGTGAGCGAATTTTCTTGGTCTCTTTTTCATTTTTCAAACAGTAAGAAATAGTCTTCATGATTCTTTTTTAATGTGAAAGAAAGAGCTATAGAAGATAAAGTATTTAGATTTGTAAAAAATATTGGTGGACACTGCGCGACTTGAACGCGCGGCCTCCTGGCTGCGAACCAGGCGCTCTTGGCTTCCGCTATGTTTGTAGCAGAGTCTTCCACTGAGCTAAGTGCCCTACTTGTGAATTTTGTTTTTTCTGTAGGTGTCCTTTTAGATTTTTGGGGTATTTTAGCTTTTCTAATTTTGGGTTCTTTATCCCTAAACTATTTAAAGCATTTTTGCTTATGGTTTGAGAGAACATCTGAAATTTTGTTGATTTTTACCTGGCGGAGCTGTCTATTGGTTTAATATTACAGTGTGTATGGAAGGTCTTTGAAGTGAAGGAGCCTAGGCTTAAGAGTAAGAAATGGGACCCCGGAATGGAATCTGAAATCTGGGATGCTTGGCAGAAGGAGGAAGTTTACAGATTTAACAAGGATAGTGATAAACCTTTTTTTATTGTTGATAATCCTCCTCCGTATGTTTCTGGAAGATGGCATGTTGGTGGTGCTGTTCACTACGCTGCAATCGACTATATTGCTCGTTTTATGAGGATGAAGGGATACGAGGTTCATTACAAGTTTGGCTTGGATCGTAACGGGCTACCGGTTGAGGTCAGTGTAGAAAAAGAGTTTGGTATTAAAATGCGGGAGACTCCACGGGAGGAGTTTATTGCTAAGTGTAAACAGTACCTTGATACGGTTGGAGATACCATTTTGAATATTTGTAAGGGGCTTGGTTTTTCTAACAATTCTTGGAAGTGGGAGGAGATATACAAAACGGATCACGAGACTTACCGTGCTTTAACTCAGGCAACTTTTATTCAGCTCTGGAATGAGAAGCTAATTTACGAGGATGAAAGGCCAAACAGCTGGTGTACCGATTGCCAGACGGTTATTGCCGATGCAGAAGTGGAACGTAGGGAACAGGTTACTACTCTTTCCACGGTAAAATTTAGGGTTAGGGAAACCGGGGAGGATCTCCCTATAGCTACTACTAGACCTGAGTTAATATGTGCGTGTGCTGCGGTTATAGTTAATCCGAATGATGAAAGGTACAAGCATTTGCACGGAAAGACTGCGGTTACCCCAATCTATAATAAAGAGGTACATATTATACCACACCCTTCAGCCAAACCGGAATTCGGCACAGGAGCAGTTATGGTTTGCTCTTACGGAGACATAACCGATTTGCGATTATTCAGAGAACTAAACCTTGAACCGGTCTTTTCCATAGATAAAGACGGCTACATGACGGAGGCAGCGGGTAAATACGCCGGAATGAAGGTGGAACAGGCAAAAAAGGCTATAATCAAAGATTTAGAGAAGCAGGAACTACTAATAAAGAAAGAACAAATTGAGCAGAGCCAGCCCATATGCTGGAGAAGCAAAACACCCATTGAATTTGTGGGAATGAGAGAATATTACCTTAAACAGGTGGACTTTGTTAAACCATTGAACCAGATAACAGACGATATTATCTGGCATCCGCCCAGCGCAAAAAACCTCTGGCTCGACTGGCTAAACTCAATAACTATGGACTGGCCCATTTCACGCCGCAGATACTACGGAACAGAACTACCAATATGGTACTGCAAATCCTGCGGAGAACCACACCTACCAGAACCCGGAAAATACTATCAGCCATGGAGAGAAAAAGCCCCCTTCAACAAGTGCAAAAAATGTGGTTCAGCCGAGGGATTCGTAGGCGATGAACGCACATTAGACACTTGGATGGATTCCTCAATCAGCCCCCTATACATAATCAAGTACCCATACAAGGAAGAAGAAGAAGAATTCTTCCAAGAACAAATCAAGAAAAAGTACATATCAGACCTTCGCCCCCAAGGAAGAGACATAATAGGCACCTGGCTAAGCTACACACTACTCCGAATATACCAACTCTACCAAAAACCAGCATTCAAACACGTATGGATAAGCGGACACGTAGTAGACGCTGAAGGAAGAAAACTATCAAAAAGCCTAGGAAACGTAATCTACCCAGAACCCCTCATCAAAGAATACGGCGCAGACGCAGTAAGACTATACGGCGCAATGGCATCCACCCTTGGAAGCGACATCAGATTCGATGAAAAACGCCTAGGCGGAATAAGCAGATTTATAAACAAACTATACAACGTAGCCAGATTCATATCCACCTTCACCGAACCCCCAGAAAAAGAAGTAAAACTAACCACCACAGATAAATGGATACTCTCCGAACTAAACAAACTAATAGAAAAAGTAAACGAAAGCTATGAAACATTCGACTTCCACATAGGTGCCGAATCAATATACAACTTCGTATGGAACCTATTTGCAAGCCACATAATTGAAATGATTAAAACCAGAGTCTACACCCGAAACCAAGACTTCACAGAAACAGAACAAAAAAGCGCCAAATGGACACTACACCAATGCCTTAAAACCATACTAAAACTACTCGCACCCATCACACCCTTTATAACAGAACACATATGGAGAAATATGTACAGCCAAGAAAGCGTACACCTACAAGAATTCCCTAAACCCAACCCCAAACTAATAGAACCCGAAGACAAAACACCCCTAATAACCAAAACCAACTCCACAATATGGAAAGCCAAAAAAGAAGCAAAAATATCCCTCAGACAACCAATACAATACGCAAACCTACCCAAAGAACTACAACCCTACGCATCAGACCTAAAACCAATGCACAACATACAACAAATCACATTCACAGACCACCCCACACAAAAAAACACACAAACCTACCAAATCGACGGAAAAGAAATACACCTAAAAATCACATAAAACCCAAGACTAGATATCAGAAAAAAATGAAATTTTTAAAAAACATAACTAAACCATATACACCTTATACAATTTTTTAGCCATCAACTCAAAAATATCATCAACCCTCTCCCCAGTCTTAGCCGACGTCTCAAAAAACTCCAAACCCAACTTAGAAGCCAACTCAGAACCAACATCCCGACTAATACGCCGATCATCCGCCAAATCCGTCTTATTCCCCACCAGAAAACAAGGAACCTCACCACAAATATTCAAAACATCCTTATGCCAATTAACCACATGCTCAAAAGACCCCGGACTTGTCACGTCAAAAACAATAAAACAACCCCGAGCACCACTCAAATAAAACTTACGCAAAGTCCGATATTGCTCCTGACCACCCAAATCCCAACAAGCCAACTTAACCGACTTACGCCTACTATCAGCACCCTTCAACTCCACAACCTTAACAGCAAAATCGACCCCTAAAGTAGGCTTATAGCTTTCTATGAATCTTTTCTCGGTATATCGAATGATTATGGAGGTTTTTCCTACGCTTTCGTCTCCGACTAGTACTACTTTGTGCATGTATTCTTCAGTCATGTGGGGGGCCTCAGATTTATTTTTATGATTTTCATCTTTAATTGAGATGATATTTGTTTGTTAAACTTTTAAGAATTTTTATTGCTTATTAACCATTTATATTTGGTTGATGAATGGTAAATATCAACCCACAGTGTTGGTTTATAGTTTTTCTATAAATTTTTTATTGTTATTTTTGTTTTTCTTTTTATGTTTCGCGTTTTTGTAGTTCTTTTATTCTGGTTTTTGCGGTTATGTTGAGTGATAGTAGTCTTTCTGCTAGGTATTCGAAGGGTTTGACGTAGGTTGGGTTTCGGATCCATATTCCGAGGTCGTATGTGGGTATTGGTTCCCATTTTCCTATGAAGGAGACTAGGCAGTCTTTTCCGTCTGCTATGTATGTTCCTAGGGGGATTTCTCCGAGTGACCAGTGGTATATTGTTCCATGTTGGCTTAGGGTTTGGGCTATTTCTAGGGTGTCTTGGTTGATTTTCCATCCGGCGATAATGTCGATGTTTTGTTTGGCTTTTTCTTCTAGTATTTTGAGTATGCTATTTGGTTCTTTGTTGGGTTTGATAAAGGTTGGTGTTATTATGGCGTGGATACGGTTTTTGGAGCGTTGTAGTAGGTCTTCTACTATTTCGGTTATTCTTTTTTCTCCGTCTATTAGCCAGGCGGTAGGCATTCTTCCCGGGGCTGCGATTCGGTCTTCTTGAAACCATTTTTTGAGGGTTTCAGTGTGTTGTTCTTTATTTTTTAGGTCTTCCTTTATGGTTTTTAGGACTATGTCGGGGGGTACTGCTGAATAGAGGGGGGCGCGTTTTACGGCTTCTTTTTCGGCAAATCCTTTTCTGATTAGTTTTTTTAGGACTGCGTATACGTTCGGGCGGGGTACTCCAGAGAGGTTTGATAGTTGTGTAGGGTTTAAGGAGCCTTCTGTTACGAGGGTTATGTATACTCGGGCTTCGTAGTCGGTGAAGCCGATTTTTTGCATTAGGTCTAGTACTTTTTCTTTTTCTACTTGGCTCATTGCGTTCACTTCTGTCTGCTTTTTGGAGGTTTTTATAAAGTGGTTTTATGGGTTTATTTTTTTATTTTGAGTTTGATTTTGGGAGTCCCGCTTTTACCGCCCTTTTTTTGGTGTTTTTGCCGTAATTTGTAGTAGGTTGCTACTTTTTAAAAGTATGTTTATTTTTATAAAATTTAAATTTTTCGTAGCTATGTTACATTATTCCTCAGATTGTGTATAGTGTTTTTTTAAATTTTATAAAAAAAGTGATATATTGTTATTATTTTTTTGAAATGTATTGCGCTTGATTATGTTCAAACCAAAATATTTATGTAGTAGAACAACAAAAATATAAATAACGTTTGATGTAGCGAAGCTACACTATCATGCTTACCCCCTACCAACACTAAGATTATGCCCCCACCACCATCGAATAAGGAGACCCCCAAACGACAGGTACCCGGAGGAGAGAAAAAATCTCTCCTCCCCTAACTTCACCCGGATTCTAATTTTTAAAATATCAAACATTTTCAATAAATGTTTTATTGAAATTCTATCAGAAAATACCTTATTCGTTTTATGATAGATTAGCCTTCTATGCTATATCTTAGTAGTGCTGCGATGCCCCCGAATGCTTGTTTTAATTGTTGTCCTTCTTCTGTTTCGGAGGAGATTATTTCTACGTTGGCTCCGGTTTGTTCAGCAAGTTCTCCAAATTCGTCGATTATTGGTTTAACTGTTTTGATGGATAGTAGGGAACTGTCACAACTGGGACAGTTGCGGTTCTGAATTTCCTGCTCCAAGGAGGGTAATTGGTCTTTTTTAATTGTTAATTCTTCGCTGTAGTTGCAGTTAGGGCAGCTAACTGTAACATAAAATATTTCAAGATCTTCGGATAATAAAAGGGTGTCTACAGCTCCTTGGTCGAGGGCTTGTCTGACTTCTTTCTCTCCGTAGGCTACTAAGGTGTCGTCTTTTACTAGCATGGTTAGAAACTTTTGTACTAAGGTTTTTTCTTCGGAGTATCTTACATTCTGCAGTATGTCTCGAGATTTGTCAATTAGTTCATCGATTCCGGAGCTTCCCGTGTATGATAGGTCGACGATTCCGAGGATGGCGTTCTTTAATCGATAGTCAAAATAACTGCTCTCTGCGAATTTATTCTTCGACGGCCCCGGTCCCCCTATTAATATCCCTTTAAGGTCTGGGATTTCTAGGAAGAATTCATTGGCATAATCTCCGCTTCGTTTGAAAAATTCGTGTCCAGCCTGTTCAATCAGTCTTTCAAATCTTCGCGCCGATTGACCTCCGGCACGATGCTTCCCGGGGGCGCCGGATGTAATTTTTTTAAGAATTTCCAAGTGGTTCCCTTTAAGGATGGCGAAATCTGCTTCAGATCTATCAAGTACTATAATGCCGTAGGTATCTTTTTCAACTAACATTCCTTTTAGGGGATCTAGGAAAAATTTGTTATTGCAGTGGTACTTGTAGGTATTTATAGGCTCGGGGGGAACAATGGTGGTTAGCTCCATTTTTTCTGTGCCTTGGCCGTTAGTGGGAATCGCTCCGCAGAAAACGGCTAGACCGGTTGGTGGAGGTCTCGGAATGTTTTTAAGTAGTGCTAAAATTTTTTGAATCGCATCCATCACGTTTTTTCTTGTGGATTTGGACTTGATGTTGGATGCCGTTCCGTACTCTTGTTTAAGGTAGTTTGTGACGTCGCTTATTGGCCTATCTGGAGGAATGTATAGAGACACTAGCTCGGTATGGAAGCCCTTCTTCTTTTCCAAGACTTCCAGTGTTTTTTTCAGTTTGTATCTTTCAAATGATGAACGTTTCATTTCTTCCTCTTGTTCCAATGTCAAACACCTTTGTACTGTGATTTGAGTGAATAAAAATAGGAGAAATCCCACAATACTCAGAAGAGTATGCTAAGCTTGCATAGGTTTTCCCCACTTAAAATGCCAAGATTTCATTTTTATATTTTTATAATGAGTAAAAGTTGTCTTTAGTTAATAGTTTTTGAAATACTCCGAATAAATATTTTAGTAACATATTATGGGAATACTTTGATAGTCTTAAACTTTTCTTATGTGTTATGTCTATGAAAATGATGATTCTAGTTGTAGAAAATTTCATTATAAAAACGAATATATAGGGATAATTATGATTATAAAAAAGAAGTTTATTCATTATTATTCTAGTTAGTATAGTGGTGTCGCAAAATGAGAGTTGTTTTAAAAATTGGGGGTTCCTTAATTCAAGATGAGAAGGGAAACATAAGAGTAGAGCGTTTAGCCGAATATGCAAAAGTGATTTTAAAACTTAGAAAGGAAAACACAGAGGTATTATGTATTATTGTTGGAGGAGGTAAGACCGCAAGGAAGTATATCGAAGCTGCGCGCAAATTGAAAGCCGTGGAAAGCCTTTGCGACGAGATCGGGATAAGAGCTGCCCAATTAAACGCTCAAATAATGATTGGAGCATTGAACAAAGAGGCATACCCCACAATTCCGGAAACCCTACAAGAAGTTGCAAAAGCTGCTGCCACCGGAAAAATAGTCTTAGTAGGGGGGTTGCAACCCGGACAGTCAACCAACGCTGTTGCGGCACTCATCGCAGAGCGATTAAATGTAGACATATTAATAAATGCAACCGATGTAGAGGGAGTTTACACCAAAGATCCCAAAAAGGATCCCGGTGCAAAAAAATTAAGCAAAATCACGGTTAATGAACTACAAGAAATAATTAATGAGACTGGCTTTTTTGCAGGAAAATATAAACTATTTGATCCCGTTGCTCTAAAGATTCTAGAAAGATCAAAAATCCCCACATGGATAATAAATGGGGAAGACCCTAAGAATGTGCTAAGAATAATTGCGGGGGAAAAGATAGGAACGCTTATAGTATATTAGTTCTGAGAGTGAATAGCATTGAAAGAGTTGGAGGAGATTTTTCAGAACAGAGCCCAAATTAAAGTTATACAGTTTTTCCTAGAAAATCGTGGTAAAGCCTTTAACCTATCGGAAGTCGCAGAGAAGGTAAAGGTTGCTCACAGCACGGTGGGTAGAGTTATCAAACAGCTTTTAGGTCAGAGTTTAGTTGAGGAAATTACAAGGTGGAAACAAATGCGAATCGTAAGACTTAACGAGGAAAACGAAAAAACGAAAATCCTAATCAAATTTCTGGAAGACATTAAAAAGCTAAAAAAACAATAAACCTTTAAAGGTGTTAATATTACGAAATCTCATTCAACGCTATAAATAATTATTAACTACTTTTAGATTGTTTTGTCAAATTAAAAAATTATATAATTCACCGAAAAAAGTTTTATAATATGATAAATGTGTTTCTCGACGAATCTCACAACGAGCAGATTACACTTAATAAAATTGAGAAAACAATCACCCTACTCAATAATGGCATAAACTTTTACTCTATAAGAGAGAAGCCTATCCGTTTAGGTAGTTTAAAGGATTGTGATATTCTAATAATAGGAAATCCACACGGCGACAAGGGAAGATCGGTGTTTACAGCTTCGGAGGTTGAAGACATAACACATTACGTCAAGGAGGGAGGTAAAGTTGTAATCGCTATTGGAAGCGGGGTTACAAGGGACTATGGATTTCGCAAATTACTAAAAAATTTTGGAGTAGTAGAGTACAAGAGTTTCTTAATAAATGAGAAACTAAAAATAACTTGGCAAAGCACACACCCCCTATTAATAAACGTGGAAGAGCTAGGTGCAAGCGGAGGATTCATCATAGAGCCCAAAGTAGAGGTTATTGTAAACAGGGTCAGAAAAGACACCACAAAATACAGACAAAACGTGAGCAGATCCGTTAAACTGGTAAAAACTTATGAAACCATAACCCCAATTTTAATCTGCTCCAAAATAGGAAAAGGAGTATTTATAGGAACAGGCGAAATAAACTTTACAAAACCCTACCCCCAATTTCTCAAAGCCCTCTTTCAATACCTAATAAACTATAACAAATATCAAGAACCCGAAGAAACAAAATACTTTTTCTGCCCAATGTGCGGAATCCGCCTACAGAGCCCAGCAAGATACTGCCCACAATGCGGAACAGCCCTAGACTAATTTTTTAATCCATTAAGATTATGTGAACTTATAAAAAACAAAATAGGAGTATTAAAAGATCACCATCTAATATACTTACTACTAATTTTGGTGAGTTACAGAAAATTAGGAAAAACAAATTTAAAAAACATGAGGATTGGTGCAGGGCAGGTGAATCTCGGGAGGGATATCTACCCCTTTCGAACACCTGAACTCCTACGAGACTGGATCTTGAGTCTGGTCAGGCAATTCAGAATCTGACGTCCAGCGCCGTTGACCAGCTTGGCTAGCCCTGCATTAGTTTCTTATAAAGTTCTTTTGGGTGAATGGTTTTAAATATCTGTCGGATAGAATCTTATTGGGATTTTTGTATCTTACAAATCTTGTTAGGGGGATATTTTAAAAAATTTTGTGTCAGTTATTATTCAATAAAATGTCTTGAAACATTTTGCGTTCTGTTTCGCTTATAGTACGGAATATTTTAGATTGGTTATTTGTATCGTTTTTAAGGAGGTGTCTTTTATGAGACGCGGCGAAGTTCATAATAAGGGTGAGATTAATTTAATGGACATTATCGACGAAATTAAGAAGAACCCCGACTTGTCTAAGGCTGGTGCTATTGCTTGTTTTATTGGGATTGTTCGGGGTGAGACTCAGGATGGGGTTCCAGTGGATAAGCTTGAATTGGAGGCGTATGAGGAAAAGGCAAATGAGACTTTAACGAATATTTGTGAGGAGATTAGGAAAAGAGAAGGAATCATTGACGTACAAATTCATCATAATGTTGGAGAGTTTAAAGTGGGAGAGGAATTGGTGTATGTTGTGGTTGCAGGTGGGCATAGGAAAGAGTTGTTTTCTGCACTTATTGATGCGGTTGAGGGTTACAAGAAAGAGGCTCAGATATGGAAAGTTGCTTAAAAAAAGGTAAGCAGCCCATAAAAAAGAATATACTAGCCATGGAGCCTATTGGGTAAAAGATTAAAGTTTCAGAATTGGAGGTGTTTTTCTTGTTGATTGGTGTGATGTCGGATAGTCATGATAGAATTGAGGCGATTAGAGCGGCGATTGAGAAGTTTAACTCGGAGTCGATTGAGCTTGTTCTTCATGCGGGTGATATTGTTAGTCCTTTTAGTGTTAGGGAGTTTGAAAAGCTCAATTGTAAAATTATATGTGTTACTGGGAATAACGATGGTGACCCTATGGCGTTAAGGAAGTTTTTGGGCGGGTTTGGCGGTGAATTGAAGGATGTCTTTTTTAAATTAGAAGTGGGGGGTAGGAGGATCGCAGTTACACACGGTGAGTGGCCGGAATTGGTGGAGGCGCTTATTCTCTCTGGGGAATATGATGTTGTGGTTAGTGGTCATAGTCACGATGCTTCTATTAGAAAGCAGAATGATGTTTTGGTGATAAACCCCGGTAGCTGTAGTTATCCTATTGTGGATGGAGTTGTGACTATTGGAAACGGGACGATAGCTGTTTTAAATTTGGAGAAAATGAGCGCCGAACTTTTGCGTCTATAAAATAATAAATTTCAAAATTTTTTATTACTTAGTCCTTCGTTAATGAAGCAATGAAGATCGCGGGCGTTCCGTGTAGATCGGGGTGAAAGCGTCTAGTCTTTTTTGCATCTGAAAGGTAGCTTGATAAGCCAGGGGAGCCGGGGGTTTTTGAGAGGTCTTTGAGTCTTAACCCCAATTCTTCTAAACAATATTTTATATTTGATTCGTTTTCTTCGGCTGTTAGTGTACATGTGCTATAGACTATTGTTCCACTCGGCTTCAAGAGTTTTGCTGCGACTTTTAAGAATTGGCGTTGATAAGCAGATGTGGATATTATCTCTTTGTCTGTGCTGTTATCGTAGAGTTTTGGTCTCACCCCTATTGCGGTACATGGGGGGTCTACTATGATGCGATCTGCTTCGAGGCAAGGATATTTTTTACTCAAAAGTCGAGAATCTAATCGTATTGAAATAACGTTTTTAATTCCTAGGCGTTTCACATTCCTTCTAAGCTTTTGCAGCCTTTTTTTGGAACGATCTAAGGCGAGAATTTTACCAGTGTTATTCATTATCTGAGCTATATGAGTTGTTTTTCCTCCGGGGGCTGCACACATATCAATTACAAACTCGTTTGGCTGTGGTTCTAGAACTTTACTTGCAATAATTGCGGGGAGACTTTGGAGATAAATCATTCCTCGAGAATATAGATGAGAATTTTTAAGGTCCGGAATCTTATAGATAGAATTTGTGGTCTGTACCGCTACTCCCTTTATTCTTTGCATTATGCTTTTACTATTCATCTTGGCTATTCCTTCAGCCACTATTAATCCATTTTTATCCTCAATTACAACCGGATCACTTACCTTTATTTTTTCAAGTTTAATTACTCCTGAAGAATAAAGGTCTGAGCCCTGCATTACAGATTCGCATGCAAATTTATCTGCAATAACTTTCTTTCCTATTCCTTTAACTAGAAACGGCCCCTCGACTTCTAATAGAATCGCATCCTCAATGGTAGGATGTGGAGTTGCCTTTATAGACGATTGTTCTAATTCTTCTAGTACTTGGTCAGTGGAAATCATTAAACTATTTACTCTAACGGCAAAAACGCGGCTTGGTGTTTTTAATTCCTTTATTATATTTTCTGCCCGTTTCTCTCCGAAGTATTCAATCAGTCTAGAAACTATAGCAGGTGAATAGTTGTATTTATTTGAGAGCCTATTATATTCATTCAATTCGGGCCTTCACTCACTTATATTATAAAATCTGTGTTTCTATATCATTGTTTAGGAAACTTATCTGGAGGTAAGATTTTTTTATTATTTTTTCTTAATACCCGTCTTTTTATTTTCCCTCCACAGATTTCACAAATTTCATCAGAGTATGTATCGGGGTATTGTTTTTTACAAGAGATACAATATTTTGTCCAAGTGAAACGCTTTTTTATGCCTTCTCTAATCATGGTTTTGAAGGGAATACCTAAGATTTCTGCCACATTTTGCAGGGAGTAATCATCAGTAATTATTATGGGGTTCATTTTTTCTCTTTTTAAATCAAGTGCTAGGGCCAGAACTTCAATATCTATTGCGGATAAAGTGGAGCTTTCCCCGGTATTTTTTGCAACAATTTTTACACTTTTGATCGACGCAATGGTTGGTTCTCTGATCTTTACAATTTCATTTGAAACCGCTAGATTCAGAATCATGCGAGAATGTTGATCTGTTACTTCTTCAGAGATATTTGGTATTGTAAGGTGTTGTGCATTTGTTAGATTTGGATTATAACCTCCAATCAATGCAGAAGAATCTAAAACGTAAATTTTATTCCTTTCCTTTGACATTTTAAAAGTTTTTTTTCGTTGACTATGCATTAGGAATATCCTCAGATACCAATCTTGGATAAATGTTGAATCTCATGTTCTTTAGTAATGGAATATAGAAAATGTTTGGATAATCATTTTCTATATTTTAATAATTTTTAAAAATAAGTTGGTGGAGTTAAATTAACTCTTCACTCTCATTATTTTTTTCTTGTTCATAACGCTCCAGTATTCTACTTCTGCTCCTTCTGCTAATTTTGAAAGTACATCTTCCTCTTTTGGTTTGGGTATTTCGAATGTTTCATATGTTTCTAGATCCATTAACATAATATTATCGCTAACAGATATAACTTGTCCATTCCTTTTATCAATCAATGGCACTTCAACCTTGGCATCACCTGGAAACACTAGATCCTTTTTAGACTCGTCGAAAACACCCATAGCCACCAAACGGACTTTAGCGTGACCATGTTTGCCTGATTTTGATGTTGCAGTGCTTACTACTTTATAGGGTTCATCATCGATTAATAGGTACGAACCGGTTTTTAGTTTCGAAACTTCAGTGATTTTCTTTGACATTTTCTGCCTCCTAAGTATTTTATTCTAGACACAAATCACTTAAGAGAGAGATAGATTTAATCTATTTCTATTTTTTGTTTGCTTACAGTTTTTGGTAAAGTGATACGTAGTATGCCCCCCTTGAACTCTGCTTTTGCCTTTTCGGGATCCACTCTACTTGGCAGTTTTATTGATTTGTGGTAGCAATTAAATGAGATTTCACGCTGAATGGTCCCCCAGCGTTCAAATCTTATGGCGGTTCTCATCTTTGCATCAATGTCCAGAGAAGTTTCTGTAGCATTAACATCTATATTTTCTTTATCAACGTAGGGAAGATCGGCTGTAACTACCACTTCTTCAGGGTACTCTTGGACTTCAACAAGAGGAACAAGACAAAGTTTATCAGGATCCCAAGAAGGCCTAGTAGTTCTGAAAGGTCTTAACATCGAGTAGAAAGTTTCGTCAAATCTCTTCTCAAATTCATCAACATAGTCCATAAATTGGTCAAAAAGGCTTTTCTTCTTTTCAGACATAAGATTTCCCTCCTACGAGTACATTGCAGGTAAATCATACTCCTGTGATTTTCCCATAGACGCAAGCTGGTCGGTGGTTCTCTGCATAAGATCCCTTGTTTTAATACGAATTTCCTCAGCCTTCTGCAGAAGCGCATCAATATCGATGTTCATTCCCAAAACTTTGTTAATAACCGTAACAGTCGATGCTGCAGCACCCGGATCAGGATAGTTGGGGAAACTCTGAGCTAGTAAAGCAAGGCAGGTGATACCGAGTTTTGTACAGTCCATCAGAATACTGGCGTAAGGGCCTGCCATGATGCCTTCTTCTAATCTTTGAAAGGAGAAATCTTCAATTAATTTATTGGCAGCATCATTTGTAGCCACAGTATAAACATCAGGTTCATCTATAGCTATTCTATTCGGTACGGGTATACCTGCGAGCAATATTACAATACTTGTGTTTTTCTCTATCAGCCATTTTGTTATTGCATGAGAGATAGCGTTTACTGCTAACGGGGGAACAGGGATTTCTGATAAGAACAAAAGAATATCGTCTTTTTGATAAATTCGAAATGGATGGTAGATTTTACTTCCATGTAAAACAATTACTGGTGGGAAAAGGTCAGATTCAAGATAAGCAACAACTTTCATGCCAAGTGATTCCACTATATGAGAAGCAGATATCATCCCAACCAAACCGATGTCGGGGAGACCGATTAGAAATTTTGGTTTAGGAACATCTATTGGAGTGACTTCTACTATTTCAACAGAATCTTTTAACTCCATGAATACATCACCACTTCTATTTTTATTAGGCGCCCAACCTTGAAAATAGGAAAAAATTGTTCTTGTAATATTCTGTTACTGCAATATTTTAGATTTTCCTCTCTCGCTAAAAATCTGTAACTCTTGAAGTTTTAAGTGAAGTATTAGGTAAAATAATAAACTCTAAAACCTAGTGGTCAGTTTTATTTTAAAAAGGTGGATAGAGATATTTATATGGTCTTATATTTTGCTAACTTTTTTCTTATTAGCTTATTTGTAATTTCTGGATCTGCTTTTCCCCTAGTTTTACTCATTACTTGTCCAACTAGATAATTTATAGCGTTGGGATCTGTTTTAGTGTCTTGTACGGCTTTGGGAAATTCTTCAAAAACTTTATCTATAATTTTTTGTATTCGGGTTTTATCGCTAATTTTTGTTAAGTTTTCTTTTATTATTATTTTTTGAGGGGGATCTCCGGTTCCTACAATTTGGCTGAGGACTTTTTTTGCGATTTTTCCGCTTATTTCACCCTTATCAATAAGTTTTAACATGTCTGAGAGATATTTTGGTTTTATTTTTGATTCTGAAATTTCAATTCCTAATTCCTTTAGATTACGTGCTAGATCTGTCATCATCCAGTTGCTAATTTTTTTGGCATCGGGATATAATTTGCAGCATTCTTCAAAAAAGTCTGCAAGTGCTTTGGAACTTGTTAGTACTCCTGCGTCATATTCCGGTATATCGAACTCTTTTACTAGACGTGTTTTCCGGGCATCTGGTAGCTCAGGCATTTTGGATTGTATTTTCTCGATCCATGTTTTGGATATTTCAATTGGAACCAAGTCTGGTTCTGGAAAATATCGGTAGTCGCTTTCGGTTTCTTTTGTTCTGAGAGATATTGTTATTCTTCTATCTTCGTCCCAGTGTCGTGTTTCTTGTTTTACGGTTGATCCTCTTCTTATTAGTTGTTTTTGTCGAATTATTTCATATTGCAATGCGCGTTTTACTTCTCGAAATGAGGAGATATTTTTGATTTCTACTCTTTTTCCTCCTTTTAGTGAGATGTTTGCATCACAACGCATTGAGCCTTGTAGATCGCCGTTTGAAACGCCTAGGTGTTCTATGATGGAGCGTAATTTTTGTAGGAAAAGACGTGCTTCGTCTGCCGAATCGATGTCTGGTTCGGTAACAATTTCTAATAAGGCGATACCTGCCCGATTATAGTCAACTAATGTGTAAGGTGAGCTATCAATAGTACCGTGATAGGCTAAACGAGCAGGATCTTCCTCTATTTGTAATCTTATAATCCCAACTCTTTTAATTGATGCATTCGATTCGAAATCGACCCATCCCCCGGTAGATAAAGGCACTCCACCGGCCTTATCGTATTGTGATATTTGAAAATTTTTCGGCATATCAACATAAAAATAATTTTTTCGGAAAAATAATGTCCTGCGGGAAATGTTAGAGTTTAGAGCGAGAGCCACCATTATCGCTAAATCAATTGCTCTCTTGTTTGTGACTGGCAGTGAACCGGGAAGACCAAGACAAACTGGACATAAAAGTGAATTAGGTTCTTTGCCCCTGTAGTCTGATGAGCAACCGCAGAAGAGCTTAGTCTTTAATGCCGTGAGCTGAATATGTATTTCTAATCCTATTTTAACTTCGTTTTCTTCAAGTTGGGTTAATTTTTGTGGTTTACTCAAGTTCTTCACCATTTAAGAACGAATTTAATTTTCTTAACTTTGCCAGTTTTTAGTAGAGATTCTGTTTTAACGATTTATTTTTCACAGGGTCGGCTTTTCTTTGTTAAATGAGGTATTTTGTTCATAGGTATACGCTATGCGAAGAATAGTTTCTTCGTCGAAAAAGCGTCCAATAATCTGCATTCCTACGGGTAAACCATTTACGAAACCACAAGGAATTGAAATTGAAGGAACCCCAGCTAGATTTATTGGAACCGTATCAATATCACTCATATACATGTTAAGCGGATTTTCAATTTTTTCACCTATTTTAAAGGGAGGAGTAGGCATAGTAGGAGCGATAAGAGCAGAATGGTTTGCTAAGGCTGTTTCGAAATCTTTTTTTATCAGCGTTCTAATTTTTAGGGCTTTAAGATAGTACTTATCGTAATATCCTGCTGAGAGTGCAAAGCTTCCCAGAATTATACGCCGTTTAACTTCTGGTCCAAATCCCTTTTGGCGAGTTATTTCGAAAATCTCATTCCAGTCAGCATCGGTTTTTTCTGCTCGAAAACCGTACCGCATTCCATCAAATCTAGCTAGATTTGAACTTGCCTCAGACATCGCTATTATATAGTAAGTGGGAATTGAATAGATAATATGGGGCATTGAGATTTCACTGTATTTGGCGCCTAAATCCTCAAATTTGTGAATTGCGGTCCATACACATTTTTCAACAGCTTTTTCTGTTCCTTCACCAAAAAATTCCCTGGGAACCCCTAGTGTAAAACCTTTGACATCATCAATTAAAGCATTCATATAATCTTTATTTTGAAATGGAACTGATGTACTGTCGTAATAATCATTACCATTTATTATACTTAATAATAATGCGCAATCTGTGACATCTTTGGTTATTGGGCCTATTTGCTCTAAACTATTAGCATAAGCTACGAGTCCATAGCGGCTCACTAGCCCATAGGTTGGTTTTAATCCAATAACTGAGCAAAAACTTGCAGGACATCTAATACTGCCCCCTGTATCGCTTCCGAGAGCTATTATCGTTTCATCGGCGGCTATAGCCGCTGCGCTACCACCAGAAGAACCTCCGGTAACACGATCTAATGCCCAGGGATTACGAGAATATCCAAAAGCGCTATTTTCGGTGGAGGAGCCCATAGCAAATTCATCCATATTGGTTTTACCAATAATTATTGCGTCCTCTTTTTTGATACGCTCAATAACCGTCGCGTCGAATGGGGGAATATAATTTTCGAGAATTCTTGATCCGCATGTGGTAGGTTTACCCTTTGTACAAATAACATCTTTAACGGCAATGGGAATTCCGCCTAGCCTTCCTATAGTTTCTCCTTTCTTAATTCGGTCATCTATAATCTTTGCATTTTTCAAAGCGGACTCGCGGAATAATGAGACATAGGCATGTATCTTCGGCTCAACTTTATCTATACGTTCAAAAATAGTATGTATTACTTCTTCGGATGTAATCTCCTGGTTATTTATAATATCTTTGAGTTCGTGAGATGTCAATTCGTTATAATTCACCATCGTATTTCACTCTCAGAGCTAAGCAAGTAGTTCAAAGTATTTTTGGGGCTTTTATGAATGAATCTTCTTTGTGTGGGGCGTTTTTTAATGCGTCTGTTTTAGATAATGATGGCTTAACCTTGTCATCTCTTAGCACGTTAACTAAATCTAAGACGTGAAAAGTAGGCGCGATATCCGATGTGTCTATTTCATCAATTTTCTTGAAGTAGTTTAGTATTTCATTTAACTGTTTTGTAAAAGCCTTTTTTTCATCTTCAGTTAACTCTATTCTTGCGAGCCAAGCAACATGCTCGATTTGATTCTTTGATATAGTTGGGCTTCCAGACATCTTAATCAACAAGCGATTATTGTTAAGAATATTAAGATTACGTGAAAAGGATATAAATTTAAAGATTCTTACCTTTTTCCATCAGTTCAGCATGCTTGATATCTAAATATCCACTATCTTTTTCCCAAATTATTTCAGATTTAATAATTTTTATCATCCTTTTAAAAAAAGGTGCATCTAGTACCAAGGTTTCATATTCACCGCCTTCTCCCGACAAATCCACCCCATAATTTTTATTTAGCTCAACCAATTCTTTTAGAGCAGCGTCGTCTAATCTACGCCCCAACCAATTTTCATTAAAACCTAGAGCATACACCCCGGTGAAAATTATATTGAAATTACGGTTTATTATATCTTTTAGGTAGACTAATGAATCCATATGCCAAAGCGGATTTATACTACGCAGTCCCAGTTTATCTGAAACAAGAGCCACACGCGATCTCTGATACTCACTGGCAACCGCCCCTGAAACTATACCATCTATATCCAGAGGCCGGACAGCAGCTTCCAAGTCTTTGACTTCTTCCTCCTTAATTCCAGAAGAGTACCTCACAATATGGATAAATCCAGTTGCTTCAGCCTGGAGACGCGTCAATCCGATATTAGGCACATGAAACATGTAACTATCAGGCCTCATTGAAAAAATAGACACTAAAGCCTTAATAGTATAAGATTGATCAATACACCATTGAATAACATAGCTTGAATCTTTTCCACCACTAAATAATACAGCTACCTTCAATCCACTTTACACCATGGAAAGGAATAACTAGAACTCATTTAAATGTAATAGTTAATCATTCCAAAATTTTTTCCTATACAAATTATTTAGCCATAAAAAGACCCAACACACTTATTGTAAT
>NZ_JBRAKS010000006.1:0-33120 GCF_052745115.1 Candidatus Jordarchaeum sp. | reverse complement strand
CATAAGTTATATATCAACAAATACCCATATAGGAGTTTCGTCTGAATATATGGGTTTGAAGCTTTAGCTTCATCATTTAGACTCTTTATCGGTTTAATCTACGATTTTTCCATGTATTCGCTGTGGTTTTGTTAAATTTTTCGGAAGTTTTTTATATACGTTTTCTACTCGTAGAGATAATATAAAGACCCTTAAAAGCAAGTATGTTATATAATAATTATAAAAACTCTTAATTAGGGGTATTAGATTTGACTCCTGACCGCCGCGATTTGATTAGTAAAATCGCAGATATTTTATTGGGAGCAGGTTTTAGTGTAGCGGAAAACAGGAATCTTCGCTCTACTTGCTTCGATATAGTGGCTCGGAAGGGGTTAAATCTACTTCTTTTGAAAATGCATGAAAATATTGATGCTTTAAAAGAGGATACTGGTAAAGAACTCAAAATTCTTTCAAGAATGCTTTCAGCTTCACCAATAGTCATCGGTAATAGGACAAGAAAGGAAATTGTGGAAGAAAGCTTCGTGTATGAGCGGCAAGGTCTGCCCGCGATTAACATTGAGACTTTCGAACATTTTATTGCCGAAAATATCTTTCCTTTGATACTTGCAAGAAGAGGAGGGTTGTATGTCAAAATAGACGGAGAAATTTTGAAGCGTGAAAGGGATAAGAGAGAAATGTCCTTTGGGGATCTGGCAAACCGTGTAGGAGTTTCGCGACGAACCATTTATGAGTATGAAAGAGGCTGCATGGACTCCACATTAGAAACAGCACTAAAACTAGAAGGGGTACTAGACACTCCAATAGCAGTTCCTATTAATTTTACTTCATGGCTAGTTGAAGAAGAGGAGATTCCAGAGCAAGAAGCTGAGGATGAATTACACGAGGAGGTTCGTAGAACTCTCTGTGCGCTAGGACTAAAGGTGGTTTTAGCCAAAAAAGCTCCATTCGACGCACTAACCGCGGATCAGACTGACCAACAAAAAGTGGTAATTACCGGACTAGGTTACGTCCAAGATAAAAGAATCGAACACAGAATAATCTCGGTGGAAAAGGTATCCCAGGTAGCCCAAAAATACGCTATGTTTGTTACCGATAAGAGTAAAATTAAAAAAATCTCAACCGAGGTTCCGGTCATACCCAAAGAAGAACTTCAATCAATCGAAGAACCAGAAGAATTGTTCAAAATTATAGATGGAAGACATGGTCTCAAAACAATCAAAAACTAAACTATTTATTTTCCTTACTAAACTCGTCTAAAATAGTTTGCTTTATCTCATCCAGAATTCTTTTTGCTGTTATCCATGAACGCCTAACAAAGCTTGGAAGTTCACCGTGATCTCTAACCCAGCATTTCAAAAAAGAAATGGTTTTAGGGTCATGACAATAACCCGATCCCACTTCCCCAAATTTTTTCAACTCATTTATCCTTCTATCGCGTTCAACTTTGGCAATAATGGAGGCTGCACTTACCACAGGAATTTCACAGTCAGCTCTGTGCTGAGAAATCAACTTTGTATCTATGGTCAGGTTATTTTTAATTCTTTGGGAGAACCTTTCTGGATTGACATCAGCAGCATCAACATACGTTACGTCGGGTTTGAGCTGATTTATTATATCTGCAAAACAGTGTGCTTCAAGCAGGTTCAAGTTGAGGCTATTAGCCTTAGCTTCGTCGATTTCCTCTGGACTCACAACTTTTATTGACACCTTGGAAGCTAGTTTTAATATTTCAGCAGCAAGAATTTCTCTTTTGGAGGGTTGAAGAAGCTTCGAGTCTCTTATACCCAACTCAGTTAGCTCTGGAATATGTTCCTCCTCTATTAGAACACCGGCAAAAACTATGGGCCCCAAGATTGGTCCCCGACCAGCCTCGTCTACACCTGCAATAAGCATAGAAAATTTTCTCCCATATCTAATATTACTAATCTCTATGAGAAAGTTCATTACTCCTCATTTAAATTATATGGTTTGATTAAGGATGGTGGTAATTCAATTTGCATGATTACAAAATACGCATTTATCATGAGGGCAAGGTGGACTTCTACGGCTATGGATCAGACAGCAAAGCACAAGCTGAGATTCCGGGAGACTATATTCTATCTAAAATGCCGGTTTTTTATAATCCTGTAATGAAGTTAAACCGGGACATAGCGGTTTATACGGTACGGACTTACCAAATTTTAACGAAAAAAAGCTTGAGAATCTGTGAGCCTTTAACTGGATGTGGAGTGCGTGGAATTCGCCTAGCAATGGAGGTTAATGGGGCGGATAGCATAATAATTAATGATATCAATCCTATGGCTTACGACATCGCTAACAGGAATGTAGAAATGCACAACCTACGAGATAAAATCCAAGTTTTTAATGAGGACGCCAATCTTTTGCTTTCAAAAAATGCTTTTCCCATGAAAAGATTTGATGTTATAGATATTGATCCTTTTGGCTCACCGGCTCCATTTCTGGACTCAGCCTTGAGGGCTATAAGTAAGAATAATGGTTTGTTGTGCCTAACCGCCACTGATATGGCTCCACTCTGCGGAGTCCATACAAATGCTTGTATCAGAAAGTACGGCGGTGTCCCCTTAAGAACCACGTATTGCCACGAAATTGCGGTAAGACTGCTTATATCCTGTTCAGTTTTAACTGCATCAAAGAGAGATATTGCGTTGGCGCCCATTCTCTCTCATTCAACCGATCATTATATACGTGTTTATCTTAAAACAATTTCTGGAGCCAAAAATGCAGATGAAATGGTTAAACAGATTGGCTATCTTGTTCACTGTAATCACTGTCATTTCCGCCAACTGAAACCCGGTATAGCTAATTCATTAAGTAGCGTGTGTCCTTCTTGTGGAGATGACGCAAGGATTGCGGGTCCTTTATGGTGTGGCAAAATCCAATCCAGAGAGTTTATTGCCCAAGTACTGGAAAATTCCAAAGCAGACGGAGATAAAAGAGCTATAAGACTTCTAAGCCTAATTCTCGAGGAGGCAGACGCACCGGCAACTTACTATGATTTGCACAGTATATGTGATCAGCTCAACTTACCCTGTCCCGCGTTAGAAAAAATTATCCATCCTTTGAAAGAGAAGGGTTATTCAGTTACCCAAACACACTTTAAGAATAATTCAATAAGAACTAACGCACCTGTTTCAGAAATATTAAAAACTATAAGGAAAGCCCAGTAACTGCGTACTGATAACTTATTCAAAAATGATATTAGTATTAAAATTATTTGAACCATAATCGAAATAATGGAAAAAATCACTTATGAGACATTATAGGTCTAAATATGATTTATTGTAGGTGAAGAAAATGAAACACCAGCACCATGAGAATAGAGAAAACCATAATCATCAACACGAGCACGAGCATGAAGATCATAATAAGCTACATGGAACCCAACGGTTGAGGGCCTTAATTTCTCATTGGATTGAACACAATACAGGTCATTTAGAGAAAATTAAAGAATACGCTAAATTCGCTAAAGAAGAGGGCATTGTTGAAGCTGCTGAACATCTAAACGAGGCTGTAAATCACCTGCAGAAATCCATAGAAGCCCTTGAATCAGCTCTAAAACACATTTAAAAAGTGGAGATTTTCTAAAAAAGATATTTAGACAAGATTTAATAACTTTTAACTATAGGTAGAGGTGCTGAGAATCTTCTTTAAGCACCGCTTTTTAGAATTTCTTTTTATGGATTTTAAATCTTGGGAGCTAAATAGAATTCATTTAACGAGTCTTGTCTCTGGAATTTTTAAATATCTACTTCAAGTTTTAATTTTTCTACGAGTTCTTTATAGCGGTTCCTAATTGTTACTTCGGTTACTCCTGCAGCTTCTGAGACTTCCCTTTGTGTTCGTCTTTCATTCAGTAAAATACTAGAGATATACATTACGGCTGCTGCCAAACCGGAAGGTCCTCTACCTGATGTGAGTCCTTTCTCGTATGCTTTTTGAAGTAATTCTATAGCTTTTTTCTGTACAAGTCCTGGTAAATTTAGAGCGTTTGAAAGTCTTGGTAGGAAATCCATCGGATTAATTGGTGGTATTTCGATTTCGAGTTCTCTTGCTATAAACCTGTAGCTTCTTCCTATCTCCTTTTTTTCAACCCTGGAAATTTCAGCTATCTCATCTAGAGTACGAGGGATCTTACACTTTCTACAAGCGGCGTAAAGCGATGCTGCCACCACCCCTTCTATGGATCTCCCCCTAATTAAACGGCGTTCCACAGCCTTCCTATATATTATTGCAGTTTCTTCCCGGACATTCTGTGATAACCCCAAGTTTGATGACATGCGACCTACTTCAGACAGGGCAAAAGCCAAGTTTCTTTCAAAGGGGTCTGCCACTCTAACTCTTCTCTGCCACATTCTCAAGCGGTATATCTGTGCTCTCTTACGTGGTGTTAACTCCTTTCCCTGACTATCCTTATTACGCCAGTCGATTACTGTAGATAATCCCTTATCATGCATTGTATAGGTGGTTGGTCCACCTACTCTAACTCTCTTCTCTCTCTGTTCTTGGTCAAAAGCCCTCCACTCTGGTCCAGTATCAATCAGATGATCCTTAATGACAAGACCACAGTTTTTACAAATTAGTTCGGCTCTTTCATAGTCTTTTATCAAAACACCATTATTGCATTCAGAACAATAAAAAATATTATCCTCTCTCTCCTCTTGTTTTTCCAGTTCAGTCATGGTGACCACCCGGATTTAATAAAGGCTTATTTCCTTCTTTTTTTAGAGTATCTCTGTTTTTTCCCATTTATGAACTCGTATAGAACCTCATCCACCAATTTTTCAGCGATTTTAGGTTCTACCTGGGGCTTGACAGAAACATAAGGGGTTTTTACAGGCCCAAAAATGTCAAAAATCTGGCCTACCTCTCTCATCTCCTTGTTTACCACCTTGGAGCCAATTCTTGGGGTGAAATTGACCCGAAGTATCAGGTCTCCACGTGGAGTTTGATGTAATGGCTTGCCAAGCCTTCTCAAATATTCTCCCTTCTGGGAATCAATATTTTGGTTTTAGATTACAATGTTATAAACTTTATGCCGAAAATACCATCATAAAAGCAGACAATAATTTATCTTTTTTTATCCCTTTCCTTTTTCCTTTTTCTAGCTTTACTCAGTATTTTGGCTATAGTTTTGATTACTTCATTCTTAATCAAATCGTTCCTAGTAATTAGGATTCTTCCTCGTTTATTCCACCAGTTATTTGGATGGGCGGAATCAGCATCTACTTCAAATTCATAGCCCAGTCTTTTTGAAATTAATGCGAGTTCCTCTATGTTGGGTGCAGGAACAGAAATGCTGAGAGGAACCCTACGGCCTTTACCTCGCGTCAATCTTGAGTCGAAGTATTCTGGATAAAGTATTATCCTATCCTTTTTTCTCATTAGTATCACCGAGTACTCTTCAAAAAACTCATTATTCCTGCAACAAGGAGAGTTGTATCGTATATATATTTAATAATGTTTTTAAGTTTGCTGATTCCTAAGTCTTGTGGTGCTTATTGTTGCATGAATTATCCACAGCTGTTTCTATCGTAGAAACTGTTACTCGAGTAGCAGAAGCAAATAATGTGAAAAAAATTTTAGAAATTAATGTTGAAATAGGTCAATTCACGTTCATTAATCCCGAGCAGTTGAGATTTCTATTTGAAATTGCAGCAGAAAAAACTCCTCTAAAAAATTCTACACTAAACATCTTGATTGTTCCAGGAAAAATTCACTGCAATGATTGTGGGTATTCTGGAGACGTAATATCGGAGGAGGATCAGAAAAAAGCACATCTACTTCCCCTAGTAGGATTCACAGCAAAATGTCCGAAATGTAATAGCGGTAATACAGAAATAATAGGTGGCAGAGAACTAAACATAAAAAATATTAAAGCTGAAGTTGACGATGGAAACTAGTAGAATTTTCATAATTTCCTTTAAGAAATTTATTTATTAGACTTAAAATTCGGTTTACTCTCTAGGTTGGAACAAATGCTATTTTTCAGTTTTAATTAGAACCGCGTTTATTATTCCTGTTTGCCCAGGTCTGCTGGTAACTCTTGCTTTCCCGGCACTAGTATTAATTATCGCCCCACGGGTTATTACTCCTCTTCTATCAAAATCGATGTTCGCTGGATTTTTTTCCACGTCAACAATTTTCACTCTCTTGGTTTTTCCAGTTTTAGGATCAGTCAGGTTAACATATTCGGAGGAAGCTAGTTTGATTTTAATGTTGTCTCCTCTAGTTCTAACTATTTTCTTGTTCTCTGCTCCGAGTTGAGTTCTTGTCTCCTCTCTTCCGAGGTCTCTTTTACGCTTTCCAGAAAATTGCTTTAGTCTTGCACCAGTAGGTTTACGTTTGGATCTTGCTTGCCAATTAACCATGTTAAATCACCAGAACCTTAAACAGTTGAACAACATTTTTATTATTAATCTTTTCTATCCAAGAGTTTTATGATAAGTAATATAAGCTTTTCCAGAATAACGACATTTTGAGGAGTTTTTATGAGTCGCATAGAACTGGCGCATGGAGCTGGCGGTACTGCAATGGGCCGCCTAATAAAAGAAACCATAATATCCTCCCTAAAAAGACGCAACGTGCAGAACGGAATTGGCTTGGATGAACTGGATGATGGTGGAAGCATTCCACTAGGAGATACCGATGTTGTGATTTCTACAGACGGCCACACCGTGGATCCGATTTTCTTTCCCGGTGGGGATTTAGGCAGACTCTCAATATCCGGAACGGTTAACGATATCGCGGTAATGGGAGCTAGGCCCATAGCAATTGCTTGCGCATTAATAATTGAAGAAGGATTTCTTATAAATGATTTAAATCGTATACTAAAATCAATGAACGATACCAGTGAAGAAGCGGGAGTATCAATAATTTCTGGTGATACCAAAGTTATGCCCCACGGGCATATCGACAAGATGGTTACCGCTACAACTGGAGTAGGTATAGTAGAACACGGAAAAATAATACTCGATACCGGAATCAAACCCGGAAACAAAATCATAATAACCGGAACAGTAGGAGACCATGGAATAGCACTTCTAGCCGCAAGGGAGGGAATAAGTTTTGAGACAGAACTCAAATCCGACGTGGCACCTATCTGGAACATCATTGATAAAGTCCTTAAAATAGGTGGAGTCACAGCGATGAAGGATCCCACAAGGGGAGGTTTAGCCTCCGCCCTAAATGACTTCGCTAAAAAATCCAATACCACAATTTACATTAATGAGGAAGATCTTCCTATACGAGGCGAAGTTGTTGCCGCTTCAGAAATGTTAGGAATAGACCCCTTAGAAGTGACTTGCGAGGGTAAAGCCATTATCGCTATAGACCATAGTCGGGCAGAAGAAGCTTTGGAAGCAATTAGGAAAACAAGGTATGGTGAGAACGCGAGTATAATCGGAGAAGTTAAAAATGATAAGCCAAACCTTGTAATTATGAATACTACAGTGGGAGGAAAACGTATAATAGAAACTCCGTACGGTGAGCCAATACCCCGGGTCTGCTAATTTTGTAATTAAAGTTTAATATTTTTAGGGTTCTTCGGAGGCTTCAGGTTCAAGTTGATTGTGGGAATCTAGACTGGTTTGAATGCTCTCTTTTCTGATTCTCCATCTTAATTGTTGTTTCAGTTTTCTTGGTTCGTGGTCGAATCCGAAATAGTCTGCAAACATTTCTGTGGTTTGTAGAATTTTGGTTCTGCCTAGGTGTTCAAATTTTAAGAATCCTAGTTCCTCCAATTTTTTTATGTGTTTATAACTATGGGAACCTCGAACTTTTGCCACTTTTGACTGTTCTATTGGTTGTTTAAGGGCAATATAGGCAAGTGATTTTAGTTCTCCCAGAGATAATAGTCCCCGTGAGGCTATATTTGAGATCTTGTTAGAGTAGTTGGCTTTTAATTGTAAAACGTATTTATTTCCGGGGAGTGCTACAATTTCTAATGAACTACTTCTTTCCCCGTATTCTCGCACCAGTTGCCTGACCAGTTCATCAGCATAATCTAAATTATCTATTTTTGCAATCTCAGCGATTTGTTCAATAGAAAGTGGCCGCCCCGCAGCATACAATGCTGCTTCAATAATCATTTTTGCATCCTTTCCCATCTTTCGGCCTCCGTAATGTATATCTCTCCAAAAATTTTTTCCTGCCAGACATGTATCTTCTTTCTTAGAACAAGGATTAAAATAACTAACAAGTTTCTCACAATATCCAGAGGATTATTTTTGTCCACTAATTCTGAAAATTTTATTATCTCTTTTTCATGGAAGAGAATTTTCTCAAAAATTTGCTCAATTATTTCATCGATATTAAATTTTGAAGGTTCAAAAATAAATGGTTCAACTTCCGCCTCTTCTTTTTCTGGTTTCTTAATCATTTTCTTTGTTTCTTCTCCCAGCAAAACTCTCTCCAAAGCGATTAGGAGTTCTTCAAGGGTGACCTTTCTATTTATTAATCTGTAGGGCATGGGAATTGGGGGTAGATTTAGGTCTAAATCCTCCTCTTTCTCCTTTTTTTCTTCTTGTCTCTGTCCCAGTCTTAATAGTAGCTCGGATTTTATTCTATGAATGATTGACGCTGTCAGGAGGGCTTTACCGGACACCTGATAGTTTATAGATTCTCTCTCTCGCATTTTTTCCAAGAATCCCACTAGAATATTGCTGATATTGATTTGCCAAGGATCTTCTGCTTTTTGAGTGGTGTCCACTAACAGCGACCATGGTAGATGTATCCAGAATGGTTCTTCTTGGTTTTCAGTCATTTTCTTCTTCACCCTCCTCCATTCTTAGCGAAATAACGTCTGAAACCCCATCGCGGCAGGTCACACCAAACACTATGTCTGCCTTAGTAATAGTGATGTCACGGAGTGATACGACTATGAACTGGGATTCTTTTGAAAAGTCCTTGAGTAGATCAGCAACTCTGTTTGCATTATCATCGTCGAGGAAAGCATCTATTTCATCCATTACATAAAAGGGAGCTGGTTGATATTGCTGAATAGCGAATATAAGTGCGATAGCTGTGAGGGATTTTTCGCCTCCAGACATTGATTCTATTCTCTTTACATCTTTTCCCGATGGGCGTGCTTCAATATCGACTCCGCCAAGGAAGGGGTCTGTTACATTTTCAAGGATAAATCGGCCTTCTCCATTTGGAGAGAGTCTTGCAAAAATTCTTTTAAAGTTACGTTCAATACTGTAAAAGGTAGCCAAGAAGCTTCTTCTTTTATCTCTCTCAACTTCTCGTATGAATTCCATGATACTTTCTCTTTCTTTTATTAACTCCTCTCTCTTTCTCAAAATGTCTTCATACCGGGCTCTTTCCTGCTCATAGAGTTGAATGGCTAACATGTTAACCGGTTCTAGACTCTTTTTCTCTGCTTCCTTTCTCCGTATTGATTCTCTAAGCTCATGAACGTTAACTTTAAGAATGTCTTTGATTTTAAAATCGGTAAACTCCTTAGCTTCCTCCCTGAGCAACTGTACATTGTTTTCTAAATGTTCTTTTTCCACCATAAGTCTGCTTAATTCAAGTTCTATGGAATTAGATCTCCGAGTAGTAACTTCTAGTTCATTTCTAAGAACAGTCACTTCTTGTTTGAGTTTCGTGTCTTCTTCTCTCAGTCTAGAAACAGAATCATCTAAACCCTTCTTTTCCTCTTCTAGCTTTGATATCTGCTCCGATAGGGGCTTGATTACCTTTTGGATTTCATCTCTCTCGGCGGCTGTCTTTTTAATATCCACTTCCACTTCTTTTGCTAATTTATTCCTTTCTTCCATTCTAGGTATTAGATGTTCGGCCACCTTAGTTCTTGATTGAGCAATTTGCACTCTGATGCCGCTTAACTTTTCTTTAAGTATTGCAACTTCCGCTTCTATAGTTCTTGATTGGGTATAAAGATCCGCAGCCTCCGATTCTTCTATAATCCGATTAAGCGTTTGCTCCTCTTGCGAAAGTGCATTAATTCTTTCTTCAATTTTTTCAATTTCTTGGGACACTTTCTTGTACTGCTTCTCCCTCTCTTCTTTTAGCTTCAACTGCCTTTGTATTTCGGATTCTATTTTTGTTATTTCCTGTTTTTTCTCCTTTACTTCATCTAACAAGTGCTCCAAGCTGGCGGAATGTTTTCCACGATAATGTTCTTCCTCTTCCCTTCTGCCCCTTATTTCAAGATATGAATTTGATATTTTCTCAAGTTTGCCAAGTAGTTCTATTCGAATTGCACTGAGGCCGCTCAGCTGCTCTTCTAACTGTGGTAATTTTTCGTTTTCCAAGAATGCTAAGGTAGTTTTACCGACATAGTGTCCCCCGCTCATCAACCCCTTTGGTTCTATTATGTCTCCTTCAATAGTGACCTTCCTTACCTCTGGAAGATCTAATTTTCTAGCCACATCCAAATTTTTAACTATAGCAACGTTTCCGAAAACATACTCAAAGGCGGATCTGAATTTTTCATCAAAAACCATAAGGTCAATTGCAGGGCCTATTACTCCATTACCTTTAGGAATCGAAAAGTTGGTTTGTTTAATTCTATTCAAAGGCAGGAAGGAGGCTCTTCCTATTCTACTATTTTTTAGAAAGTTAATGCATTTAGCAGCAATCTCATCATCATCAACAACAATGTAATTGGCTCGACCTCCTGCCGAAACCTCAAGTGCTAGGGCATATTTCAGATCTGTTTTTCCCAGCTCAGAGATTGTTCCATAAATCCCCTTAACTTTTTTATTATCTCGAAGCTTCAAAATTTCACTCACAGCTGTTTGTTCCCTAAGGAGCCTCCTTCTCTCTTCATTTATGGCTTTTATCGTTACCACTTCATCTCTGACGTTTAGGATTAGTTTTTCCGTCTCTTCAATCTCCCGCCTTGTAATATCCTGTTGGTTTTGAAGCTCCTCCAACTCCCTAGTTACTTTCTCAACTTCTTTTCTAGATTTTTCGGCTACTTCCTCTAAACGGCTTCTTTCTTCTTCCGCCTCTTGCAATGAATTTCTAATTTCATCTCTTGCCGCACTTCTTGAACTAATCGATGAGGAAATATATTCAATATCCTTTCTAAAGGCTTCCTGAGTAGTTTTCAAAGAAATACTCTTCGAAACCTGTTTATCTATCTCCTCATGGATATTCCTAATTCTTGTTCTCAACTTTGAAAACCTAGCATCACTAGTTGTTATTTGTTCACTTATCTCCTCGAGGATATTCTGTTTTGTTTTTATTTGATTATCTACTTCTACCTCCTGCTTTTCCAACTCGGCGATATTTACTTCTTCTTCTTTAATACTATTTCCTATCTCCACTACTTCTTGGTTTAGGTTTTTTAATTTTTCAGAATTCTTTTTCAATTCATCTTCTTTGTAGCCTAAAACCAACTCTTTCTCCGAAAAAACCGCCTTCTTCTCACTAAGCTCAAATTGCAAATCCCCGATTCTAGCTCCTACATCCTCAATAATAATCTTTTCGATCTCCTCTATTCTCTCTGTCAGCTCCTCTAAATTCTCTCTGAACTCTTTTTCTTTTCCTTTCAAACTATTTAGCTGTTCATTATTGGTTTCTATTCTATTTAGAATGTCTGATAACTCTACTTCAGATATTTTTAACTGGTGAAAAATTAGTTTTGCTCGGGCGAAATTGATCTCATCAATAATTTGCTGGTATTTGCGGGCAGTTTCTCTCTCTCTTCCTAATCTCTCAACTATATTTCTTACTTCGCTTATTTGTGCAAAATTTTCTCTAAGATTCTGCTCTGCTAATTCTAACTCTTTCTCTGCCCTCTCTTTTTTCTCATCATAAGAAGCTATTCCCGCTATGTTCTCGAAAAGCCTTCTTCTTTCAAGCGAACCCATCTGAATTAGTTCGAATATCTCTCCCTGTGGAACTACATTATATCCGCTTGGACTTATTCCTGCTATTTCCAAAAGGTCAATTATCTCCGTTCTCGAAACCGCTTTACCATTCAGTTTATATACACTCTTCCCCGTGCGGTCAACTTGTCTATCAATTATTACAATATTTGAGTCTACTGGTATTCTCCTATCCGAATTATCAAAATATAAACTCACGCTTGCGTATTTAGCGGGGGTCATTTTAATGTCTTTACTGGGCGTGAAAACCAGTTCCGAAAATACGCTAACTCTCAATGATTTCGAGCTTAAAACTCCGAGCCCAAAACGAATAGCATCTAATAAGTTGCTCTTACCACTACCATTAGGTCCAACAATAGCGGAGAATCCTTTGGATAGGCGAAGCGTCACCTTTTTCCTACCAAAGGATTTGAAGCCTCTGACTACAACCTTTTTAATGTACACCAAGCTACAACCCCGCCATCAAAGATTCTCATTAATACCAAATTTTGTATTGAACTTATTTTCAACCATAGAAGTCATACTTTTTAAATAATGTACTTATTCAATAAATTCATTTCTTGCATTTACTTCCCTAGACGACTCGTTTATGTTAACCACCTAAAACCTTTTCCATTTGAAACTAATAATATTTATGTTCATTACAATTCTCATAATATTGAGAATGAATTTGTAGTTATCGTTACACTACAAAAAAGACGGATCCACCCCTTTAGAGAATTATATTGAAATTTAATCCAGCACAATATGAATATTCCCTCTTTCAGAAGCTTAAGCTTATTTATGCATTTCCACTAATTTTTATAAAATTTGAAAAGCTTTTTCTGTGTTAATATTTTTTTGAAATATGCCCCAAACATACCCGTAGATCTCCTATCTAATCACTTTTTGGTGTTCCAATCCGCCTCCAATAGTTTCAAATCGTAACCGGTAACTAACATACTGGAACTCGTAAAAAATGATAAAAATAACTATTTTCCAAGCCTAACAACTTTTAATTATGTTTACCTCAAGAATTTTAATTAGTTTTAGAAGAATTAGCTCCTAAAATTATTTATTAAGGTCTTAATTAGAAAGGAAGAAAAGAATGAATTAAAAATTATTATACTCATTCAAATTTTAATCCTTGATAAGACTATTTTAAGATCCCTTATTATCAATCCCAGTGAGGGAGCAGCATCCTTACTTATTATTGCCAATAATATTGCTTTCTCTGAGTTCGCCATCACAGCATAACCATTATCCCCCTCAACATAAGCCACATTCGCATCTCCCTTTTCAATAGATTTATTCAACTCTCTTGCCGAGGCAATTATCACAGCAGCGTTCTTAGCGATTTCGGAATGATTCATCTGGGTTATTGTCTGCCCAACAGACACGTTTCCACTCTTGTCAAGTAGCAATATTCCCTCAATCTCAGGAATCTTGTCCATAAGATCCGCAACCATTTTCTCAGTTTCCGACCGGCTCATGAAATCACCACACATCAACAATAATATTAGTACATTCATTGGCTATAATTCTTAGCCTTCCCAACCATTAATAATAAACAAGTTTAAGATTCTTATTTTCTTTCCTAAATTTAAGTTTTTTTAGTATACCTTAGGCGTAATTATTTTTCATTCAGAAATGGTGCGAAAAAGTTTAAAATCCTACAGAAACCCTACCGAAAAACGCAAAAACTGTGATAAAAGACGCCTGAAAACGGAAAAAATCCGGAAGTATCAATTACGCCTAAGGTCTAATAAATATATTCCCATAAACAATAAAACCAACCAATAATCCTTCAAAATACCAAAAAATACAATTTTCAAATGAAAATACATCTTTTCCACTAAATTTCTACTCCAATAAGAAAAACAGTATAGTAGAAGAGCATTAATATTTTATTTAGAAAAAGTTATCGGTATTCTTACTGAAAGGTTTTTAAAAGACAAATGTGTATTTTAATACATGATGAGGTGTACGTAACAATGATTACCTCCAAATACTTTCAGAAAACACTCCAACAACTACAAAAACATCCAGGCGTTAAGGGCGTCATTGTAACAAACACCGAAGGTCTTCCCATAAGCTCAACCCTATCCACCGAGAAGACCGAAATAATCTCCGCCCAGATAACGTCGCTAGTTGGAAAAGCTTCAAAAGTAATAACAGAACTCGGCGAAGGTACACTGAACTTCCTAACAATAGACGCGGGAGAAAGCGAACTACATATAGCACCCGAAGAGGAATACGTTCTCATAGTTCTAAGAGCCAAGAACGCAGAACCTCTTCCACAAGGCCGATAACAAACAGAAAATTTATACACTACAAAAAACAATAATTAAACAAAGCTAGTCTACCGTAAATCAAATCTCTAGAACTACTGAAAACACCTAACCGAAAACCAAATATAATACTAAAAAAAGGAGTTAATATAAGAAACTAATCTCTGAACAAAACCTTAAAACAACTAAAACGGGGATTGTTAAAAATTGATGGATATAAAAGCCTTTGATAAAATATTGAGCGATGTAATAAAAGCGGAAAGCGGAATAAAAAAAGTCATCCTCGTAGACAGAACAGGGCTAACCATAGCCCACGTATCAAAGTTTAGTTATTATCCTGTAGATATCGACGGAATAGGTGCAATTGCGAGTGCTGTTTACTGCGCCTCAGAGGAACAGGGCAAGAACCTTGATATTGGTGAGCTGAATATTGTGACTTCGGAGTTTGATAATGGTAAAATCTTTGCTGCTAGTTGTGGTAAAGGTGTTCTTTGTGTTATTACTGACTCTGATGTTAACATAGGAATGATTCGCCTAGTTATGAAGAAGGCTTCAAATCAGCTTAAGAGTGTTCTTGACGAGTTCCTTGCTGAGAAACCGGTTGTGCCTGTTTCCGAAGGTGAAGCTGGCGACGAGGAGCTTAAGGCTGCCCTTAGTGAGCTTGAAAAAGTGTAGCTTAAAAACTCCTCTTTAAAACTGAATAGGACGTGTGCAGCCTTTGAAGAAAGATGCTCAAGGTAGAATACATTTTAAGGTAGTTTTTTGGGGACCTTCCCTATCCGGTAAAACCACTTGTCTTAGATGGATTTATGATGAAGTAACGGGTCTTGATAAGGGCGGTTTTACGTCTGTTGAGGATCCTACAGGTAGGACATTGTATTTTGATTATACTCCGATATCTGCTACGGGTAAGGTTATTTTTGATGTTTTTACGGTTGCTGGTCAGAAGCGACATAGGCATCAGAGGAAGATTGTGCTTCAGGGTACTGATGGAATTATTTTTGTGGCTGATTCCTCTAGAGATCAGTTGCAGGCGAACCTGGAGAGTTTAGAAGAATTGAAAGGCTATCTCGGTGATAAAATCCACAGCGAGATACCTATACTGATTCTCCTCAATAAGCGTGATTTACCGGACGCTATGGAAAGAAATGCCTTAGTTGAGGCCCTGCAAGCCGATTCATTACCCATTTATGAATCCATCGCTATTAAGGGTCTGGGCGTGAAACGCGCATTCCAAGCCCTATCTAGGGAAGTTTTACTGAAAAGGCTCTACAAGCAGGAGTTACTACCCAAATCTTCCTGAACAAAATTCCTGTACTTGTCATTCCCCCAACCTATTTATTAGAGGAAAGAATATAAGCCTAATACCTCTTTTAGAAATAAATGACTGAATAAGGGCATAGGTGGCGCGTTTAAATGTCTAAAAGCGAAAACTTAGAAGAGATCTTAAAGGACTTGGAGGCTTCGGTTCCTGAAGTTGAGGCGGCGGCGATTGTGAGCGTTGAAGGTCTTCCCATAGCTTCTGCGTTGCCTGCTGATGTTGACGAAACACGGGTAGCAGCAATGACCGCTGCTATGCTAAGCCTAGGTGAGCGCGCCGCTCAAGAACTTAAAAAAGGTGAATTAGAACAAGTCTTTATACGGGGAAATGAAGGGTACATATTTGTGATGTCCGCAGGACCTAATGCCGTTTTAACTGTTAGTGCTAAGAAAGATGTTAAGTTGGGTTTGGTTTTTTTGGATATGCGTAGGTCTGCCCAGAGAATAGCTGAACTAATATAATTCTTTCTCCTTATTTTGGGAAAGATAGTTAGAGTATTTTGAGGCGAAATTATCAAGATTTAAGAAAAAAATAGTTACTCAAATTCTACCCAATGTTTAAATTTATAATTGTTTTGAATATAGTTTTGAATTTATTCTCGGTAACATGGCCATTATAACAGAGAACTCGGTTAGTTTTGTTCTACTAATCAACCCGTGGGAGAGGAAACCTATTGCTCCCATTTTTTCACCCAGTTTTTCTATACCTGTTATTTTTTCCATAACTTCTCCGACTTCAAAATTTTCTTTCATTACTTTTTGATTAACGATTGGGGGATATTCGAATCCAGGGCCTACTCCAATAGTTTTTCTTCCATGTTTATCCACTATTACACAGTACTGAAAATCAAGGTACCGTGTCTCTTCTCCAAATATTATGTCTATTAGCCCTGCTTCTATCCCTACCCCTAAATCAGCATTCTCTACTTTATTTAAGGCATTTATGGCTCTATCCAGAGCTCCTTTTAGGGTTTGGCTAACTCCTATAGGCTGTGGTGGTGTACTGCTTGAAACCTTAACTCCGTGAATCTTTATATTACCGAGTAGTTTTTTCATCACATTTTTTACTGCTGAAATTTTAACTGGATTTTCTGAACCGACTGCAACAACCTTCATTAAAATCACCATTTATTTTAGAACTAGAGCTAATAATATTAAGTATTAATAAAATCTTTATCATAAATATTTAAAAAGGAAGCAGGAGAAGACTCATGAGACTAGAAAAATTACGAAACATGCTGAGTGAGGTTGACGCTCTATTTTTATCCAAACCAGAAAACATTTTCTATTTTTCAAGTTTTTTTTCAACATCATTTATGTATCTACTTATACCCCGAGACGGTACACCTTTTGCTGTGGTTTCACAATTGGAATTCGAGGAGGCCAACAGCACAATTAAAGGTTTTTCAATCATTCAAGCAAAAAAACTAGAAGACTTTGACAAAGCTTTCTCAGAACTTCAAAAGGAATTAAAATTTAAAAAACTGGGTATTGAGGAGGACTCTCTAACAGTAAACATTAAAGAAAAATTGGAGAAAAATAGTGAAGGCATCAATTTCGTACCAGTATCCAATATCATAAAAAAAATTAGATCCATAAAATCCTCAAATGAGATAGAAATAATTAGAAAAGCAGCAAGAATAGCAGACGAAGGTATGAAGAAGGCTATAGAAACTATAAATCCCGGTGTCAAAGAATACGAAGTTGCCGCAGAGGCGGAATACAAAATGAGGAAAATCGGTTCCAGCGGAACATCGTTTGAAACCATCATTGCATCCGGTTACAGATCTGCTTTTCCCCATGCTTCCTGTAGTGATCGGAAATTGGAAAACGGCGACTTGGTAATAATAGATTTGGGGGTTCGCTACAAAAATTACTGTTCAGATATTTCCAGAACACACACGGTAGGTTCTCCAAGCCCAACACAGAAAAAAATTTTTCAAACCGTTTTAAACGCTCAGCAGAAGGCTATAGAAATTATTAGACCGGGAATTAAGGCAAATGAGATAGATGAGTTGGCTCGTGAGTTAATAAAAAAAGAGGGTTACGGCAATTATTTTATACACAGCTTCGGTCACGGAATCGGGATTGAGGTACATGAACATCCCCAAATTAGCCAGAATAATAAAGAGGCTATAGAGGAGGGTATGATTTTTACAGCAGAACCTGGAGTTTACATTCTGGATTTCGGGGGAGTAAGAATAGAAGACATGGTTCTAGTTACAAAAAATGGATGTGCAATACTCACAAAAAGTTCCAAATTTTTGGACTAATTTACTAAATTGTAATTCATATAAGCTGAATTTACACGATTCCAAGCAAAATTGATGTATAAAACTCAATAATTCTTGGAAAAATTTTTGAAAAAAAATTTGAAAAAAGTGTCTTGTATGGATAGATTTTTTACCTAAACCCAAAAAGATTTATTATACCCTCTAAAAATCTTATTTAAATATCTCTGAAAAAAATTGACACGGGATTAGAAAAGAGTGGTGCTTGGAATATCAACCGGTGGTTTTCATGTTGCGTCTCATTAAATATCTCCCAGTATCTCGATTACCCCTATCCCTCATTAACAAAATTAATAATGCACTATCAAGTGTATACGAAAAAATTTTATGGCATCAAATTAAAGACGGCCGCATGCCGGAACATTTAGCTGTAATTCTTGACGGTAACCGCCGTTTCGCCCGACAACTGGGTTTAAAGGCATGGATTGGGCATAAATACGGTGCAGAAAAGGTGGAGGATGTACTTGAATGGTGCTGGCAGGCCGGGGTTAAGATTGTCACCCTCTATGTTTTTTCTATTGAGAATTTTACGCGTTCTAGTAAGGAGGTTAAAGAGATTATGAAGCTTGCCGAGGAGGGATTTGATAGAATTCTGAAGGAAGCTAGAATACATAAATACAAAGTAAGGGTTAAGGCTATTGGTAGAATTAATCTTCTACCCAAGACGGTGCAGGAGGCAATTAAAAAAGCTGAGGTAGTAACGAAGAATTACAATAAATATCTGTTAAACATTGCTATAGGGTACTCTGGTAGAGCCGAGATAGTTGATGCAATTAAGGCAATTGCTAGGGATGTGAAATCTGGTAAAATTAATGATAAAGAAATTGATGAGGCTCTGATCGAAAGATACCTCTACACTTCGGGAGTCCCTGACCCTGATTTAATTATTCGAACTTCGGGTGAGGAGAGACTTTCTGGTTTTCTTTTATGGCAGTCTGCCTATTCTGAACTTTATTTTTGTGATGTTTTTTGGCCAGCGATTAGAAAAATTGATTTTTGGCGAGCTCTAAGAACCTTCCAAATGAGAGAAAGAAGATTCGGGAAATAGATTAAATTAAATAAATCAAAAAACTTATTTTCGGTTAATTCAACCGACATGTTAATCAACTGATGTGTTTTATGTAAAAAACATAATTTAACTTGCTGGGTAGAAGGTTAATCATCATGGAGAAAAGGTATAAAGAATTGGCTCCTCCACAAAGGATTTTGCTGGGGCCAGGTCCTAGTAATGTTGATCCTCGAGTGTTGCAAGCGATGTCTATGCCTCTGGTTGGTCACTTGGATCCCTACTTTTTGGAAATTATGGATGAGGTTATGGAGTTATTAAGATATGTTTTCAAAACAGGAAACCGGCTCACTATACCTATTTCTGGTACCGGCAGTGCGGGGATGGAAACCAGTCTTATTAACCTAGTAGGTGAGGGGGACGAAGTTGTAGTTGGCATGAATGGATTCTTTGGTCAGAGAATGAGTGAAATAGTTAGAAGATGCGGAGGAACTCCAATAGAGGTTAAAGAGGCGTGGGGGGAGGCATTAAAAGCGGATAGTGTGGAAAAGGCTTTAGCAAACTCTAATGCTAAAGTGGTTGCCTTGGTGCACGCGGAAACTTCAACTGGTGTGCTACAGCCTTTAAAAGAAATTTGTAAGATAGTAAAAAAGTATGACGCTCTTCTTCTAGCGGATACGGTTACGTCCTTAGGCGGTGTAGAGTTAGATATTGACCAATTTGGTGTGGACATCAGTTACAGTGGAACACAGAAATGTTTAAACTGCCCCCCCGGTCTTTCTCCGATTACTCTTAATGAGAAAACTGTGGAATTTGTAAAGGATCGTGAGGGAAAAATTCAGAGCTGGTATCTTGACCTCAATTTGATAGAAAAATACTGGGAAGCAGATAGATTCTACCATCACACAGCGCCTATTTCTATGATTTATGGCCTGAGAGAAGCTTTAAGAATAATCTATGAGGAAGGCTTGGAGAAAAGATGGCTTCAACATTTAACAGCAAGTCGAGCTCTCATAAAAGGTTTAAATGCAATGGGGTTAGAAACACTATCCACCAAGAATAACCTTCCTTCTTTAACAGCGGTAAAAATTCCTGAAGGAGTTACCGACGCAAAAGTTAGAAAAACTCTCCTAAATGATTTCAATATAGAGATAGGGGGCGGTCTGGGAGATCTTAAGGGCAAAATATGGAGAATCGGATTAATGGGGATCAACGCCTGTGAGAAAAATGTGATTATAGTGTTGGAAGCCTTGGAAAGAACCCTTAGAATGGAAGGATTCTCAGTAAAACCTAGTGAAGGTATTGCAGCAGCTATGGAAGTTTTTGAGCAATAGGTGAAATTATGAAATCTCACATAATAAATAGACTAGCGAAAATCGTGGGAGAAGAAAACGTTTGCACTGATCCAGCGGAAATTTTTTGCTACTCCCGAGATTCCACACCATTTCAATACTTCGCAGATGTCATAGTTAGGCCCGCAAAAACAACAGGAGTCTCTGAAGTCATGAAATTAGCCAACGAGAATCGTATACCTGTTTATCCACGGGGTTCAGGGACAAGCGCTGCGGGTTCTCCCCTTCCGGTTAAAGGTGGAATTCTAATTGACCTCACTAGAATGAATCAAATTTTGAGCTTCGATGAGGAAAATCTACAAGTGGTAATGGAACCTGGAGTTATATGCGATGATCTAAACGAATTCTTAAAAGATTATGGATATTACTTTCCCCCAGATCCCGCAAGTAGTTCGGTGGCAACTATAGGTGGAATGGTGGCAAATAATTCTGCCGGTAACAGAGCCATAAAATACGGGAAAACCAAAGATTGGATTCTTTGGTTAGAAGCGGTTTTGCCAAGTGGCGAAATAATCCACACCGGGTCAGATACTCTAAAATCCGTTTCTGGCTATGATTTAACAAAACTATTGTGTGGCTCGGAGGGAACATTGGCGGTTTTTACCAAAATAGGCATGAGAGTTCAACCCTTACCCGAGACCTACAAGACCGCGATGTTTCTATTCGATGATTTAAACAGGGCAGGTGAAGCTATAGTTAAAGCCCGGTCATCAGGTGTGGTTCCTTGCGCGATGGAATTTTTGGATAAACTAACAATCAGCACAACTGCGGACTATGCGGGTTTAACTCTTCCAGACTGCGAAGCATTGCTTCTTATCGAGACTGATGGTATTGAAGCCGCTGCTGAAAAAGAATTGAAAATAATCACTGGTATAGTTAAAAAAATGAGTCCAAAGGAGTGGAAAATCGCTCAGGATGAAGAGGAGAGGAACACTCTTTGGGTGGCAAGAAAATCCGCATACGCAGCACTAGCCAGATGCTCTATCACCACAACTATGGAGGATCTATCAGTTCCCATCTCTAAAATTCCTGAGGCTTTAAAAAGAATACAAAAAATTCCTGAAAGAGTTGGCAATCAAATTCGGGTTGCTACATTTGGACACGCGGGAGACGGTAATCTCCATCCTACTTTCCTATACGATGAAAGGATTTCGGAGCAACAAGAAGCATTCTACAAAGCTCTAAATATTATTTACGACGAGGTGGCTCTAGCACTAGGAGGAAGCATCACCGGGGAGCACGGTGTGGGAATTATAAGAAAGGATTTCGTGGAGAAGGAGCATGGTTCGGTGGAGATGGCTCTAATGAAAGGGATAAAACGGGTGTTTGATCCTAGTAACATTTTGAATCCGGGTAAGGGAAAGCCTTGGGGGTCCACCGGAGAACCTTAGGTGAATTAGTGATGATAAATAAGAAACTGTGTGAATACGCAGATGATATTTACAGCTGTATGCGCTGCGGGTTCTGTATAGCCAAGTGTCCACTTTACGAGAATTACGGTTGGGCTTCAAACAATGCTCGGGGAAGAATTTTAATCGCCCGCGGAATTTTAGAAAATAAATTAGAATTATCTCACTATATAGCCGAAAGAATTTTCAATTGCACTACTTGTGACCAATGCTACGTCTTATGTCCCTCAGGTATTCATACCACAGATATTATTAGGGCTCTAAAATATGAATTATCCGCGAGAAATTATATTCCTAACTCGTCTAATCGCATAATGGAAAATATTAGAAGAGAAGGTAATCCGTACGGGGAGCCGAGGTTAAAAAGGGGCTATTGGATGCGGGATGAAGATAAATGACAGAATTAGCATATTATGCAGGGTGCACAGCAGCTTACAGACTGCAGAACATTGCCCGGTCAAGTGTTAAGATTTTAAAAAAATTGGGGGTCGACTTCAAAAATACTGGTTATGATGAGGTTTGTTGTGGCTCAGTTCTCTTCAACATGGGTCTAGTAGAGGAAGGGATCAAGCTCGCCAATAAAAACAAAAAAATATTCAAGGATATGAACATCGAAACACTAGTGACGGAATGTGCAGGATGTGCAAAAACTTTTAGAATAATTTATCCTGAACATCTAGACTTTCGAGTTGAGGTACTACACCTCACTGAATATCTCGAAAGAAAATTGAATCAAAATAATTTGGAACTGGAATATAAATACCCCATTAGAGTAACCTATCACGACCCATGTCATTTGGGACGTGGATTAGGAGTTTATGATCCCCCACGTAATATACTTAAATCGATCAACAATTTGGAATTGGTGGAAATGAGCCGCAACAGAGATAAAAGCCGTTGCTGTGGAGCGGGAGGCGGAGTAAAGGCGAGTTACCCTGAAACAGCACAAAAACTGGGAATACAGAGACTTAACGACGCGGAAAAACTGGGCGTGGATTTGATAATCACCGCATGTCCTTTTTGCACACGGAATTTAAACGACGCAGCCGAATTGTGTGGTTCTAAGCTAAAAACGAGGGACCTGAGTGAATTTGTCTCTGATTGCATTTAGGTCATCAATTATTATTCTAATATCATTTGATTACTCGAACAGCTTATTATCAAAAAATTATGAAATAGAAATAAAAAGGACAATTTCGAAACGTTTCTTCAGAGATTAATAACGTCTGCTTTCAATATTCTAAATTGAAACTTAACTAAAAAGATGAAAAAATCTGAATAGCTTATAACAAAAAGGGGTTAAGGGCTTGCTGAGGGTATATAACACTCTGACTAGGGAAAAGGAAGAATTTGTTCCCCTTAATGGGAATAAGGTAGGTATGTATGTCTGTGGTCCCACCGTTTATGATTATAGTCACATTGGTCATGCTCGGTCATACGTGGCCTTTGATGTTATAAGACGATACTTGGAATACAAAGGCTATACTGTTATTTATATTCAAAACATTACCGATGTGGATGACAAAATTATTAACCGGGCAAATGAACTGGGAGAGAATCCCCTATCTCTTTCTAAAAGATTTACTGAAGCCTACTTTGAAGACATGGACAAACTTAACGTGAGAAGAGCTAACATACATCCCAAGGTAACCGATCATATACCCGAGATAATTGAGTTCATTGACGTATTAATAAAAAAGGGGTACGCCTATGAGGTTGATGGTAATATCTATTTCAGTATAGAAAAAGCAGAAGACTATGGGAAACTGTCCCACCAATCTATGGAAAACATCTTAGCAGGTGCAAGGGTAGAAATAGACGAGAATAAAAAAGATTCAAGAGACTTTGCACTATGGAAAAAGGCCAAACCGGGAGAAATTTTTTGGGAAAGCCCATGGGGGAAAGGACGACCGGGATGGCACATGGAATGCTCCACAATGGCCGTAAAATATCTCGGTCCGAGCATAGATATCCACGGAGGAGGAATGGATCTTATTTTTCCCCATCACGAGTGTGAAATCGCCCAATCAGAAGCATACACCGGTAAACCTTTCGTGAAGTACTGGATACATAACGGATTCGTAACCATAAACAAGGAAAAAATGTCGAAGTCCCTTGGAAACTTTTTCACAATAAGAGAAGTTTTAGAAAAATACGATGGCGAAACGATAAGATTCTTTCTATTAAACACACATTACAAGAGCCCAATTGATTACAGCGATCAGCAACTTCAGGAAGCAAAACAAACCCTTCAAAGAATTTACACCGCAATTAATAAATTAAAAACTCTAATAAGAGAGCAACAACAGACCGAACAAAACGAGCCAAGCAAAGAGGAGAAAGAGCTAATAGAACAGGTTGAAAAATCTAAGCAAAAATTAATAGATGCCATGGACGACGACTTTAACACTAGAGAAGCAATGCCCGCCATCTTCGAACTGACCCGAGCAGTAAACTCCCTAGATACGAAAAGCAAAATAAGTAAAAAAGCTCTAGAAAAAACCTTACAAACGTATAATGAAATCGGACAAATTTTAGGAATACTTCAAGAAGAACCCAAAGAGGCCGACATGGGAACGGTTGGTAAACTAGTAGACATTCTGATTGAACTGAGAAATAAGTTTAGAAAGGAAAACAACTATGAAACTGCAGACTATATCCGTAACAAACTAATGGAAGCAGGAATTCAGTTAGAAGATTCCAAAGAAGGCACAATTTGGAAAATTATCAAACAGTAAAAATAAAGTTATAGAATTACTTTGCTTGATCTCTCTTTTCAAGGCCCATCTTACTTATGTACATTCCATCAACCCTTAAAATAGATGAGGCAAACTCAGTAGCACTTTTTAGAGACTTAATCTTTGCGTAACTAGGTTCCAGAACACCAAATTCAACCATGTCCCTCACTTTTTTATTTTCAACATCGATACCTAACCAGTTCTGAGAACCACCATGTTTTGAACGCAACTCCATCAGAGTATTGATCTCATCCATACCCGCATTAGACGCTAAGATACGTGGAATCAATTCAAGTGCGGAGGCGAATTCAGCCACAGCTAACTGTTTCTTACCCTCAACAGAATACGAAGTTTTTCTAACATATCTTGCTAACTCCAGCTCTATGGACCCCCCGCCACCCACAACCTTTCTATCTATCAAAGCCACAGAAACCGCCATCATAGCATTCTTTAAAAGCCTTTCAACTTCTTCACAAACATACCACGACCCCCCTCTAACCAGTACAGCCACAGATTTCGGATCCTTACAGCCAGAAAATAGCACATACTTGTCCCGCCCTATTCTTCTCTCTTCGACAACATGGGCGTAACCGAGGTGTTCCTCGTTGAGGTCTTCCACTTTAGAGCATATTTTTGCCCCGCAGGCTTTGCTTAGCAATTTAAATTCTTCAGGTTTAGCTCGTCTTATTCCAAGAATTCTGTTCTTGGCTAGACTCTGTTCTATCACTTTATCTATTCCTTTCTCCGTTACCACCACATTTGCTCCGCTCTTTTTAATGTAAGAAAATTTCCTTTCACCAAAATTTCTCTGCTCCTCAAAGTAGCCATCCAAATCCTCAGGAGAATTTATCAGTAACTGAATACTTCTCTCTGCTGGTTTCTCTAAATAGAGCTTTTCGTTTAAAAGAGCGATTCGAGCGTTCTCAATCCTTCGGGGCATTTTTGGACTCAAAATATCTTTTGATATAATAACTCCATGAATCAACTCGGTGTCAACTATTCCTCCCCCTTCTCTCTTCACAAACTGCACTTTATCCTTAACATCTATTGGCCTCTCTCCCTCCGCTATAGTAGTAACCGTTTCAACCGCAAGATCCGAAAGATGGTTTTCTGCCCTTCTAGAAAACTTGCCGGAAAGAGAAGTACTCGCCACCGATCTAAGTATAGTCTTCTCACCATTTACTCCAATACCCAACTGGTTTAAGCGTTCAATTGCTTTTTCACAAGCAACGTAATAGCCCGAAATAATAACCGAGGGATGTAATCCCTCATCAACAAGTTTCAATCCTCTCCTAGCCAACTCTGCAGCCAGAAGAACAACAATCTTACCCCCATCTCCCTGGGTTCGAACATGGGTCTTACCCATATTGACAAGCATCTCCCCAATCGGATGCTGAATATCCAAATCCCGCAGAACCGTCACCGCATCATTAGAAATCACATAATTATCATACCTATCTATGATGAGCTTCCTCATACCATTTGGTCCCAAACAAGTTTTCAAAATATCCGCAATAGCGACAACAGTATAAACACAGTTTCTGGTAGCATCGATTCCTTTAAGCCCTGCTGCCATTTTCACAAGCCTTTTTTGAACCTCATCCTTGGCTCTAGACTTACTCAATATACGTCACTTCTCCCAGAGAAAACCTATTCCATGTCCAATAATTTACTTATAAACAAATTTACATTCTTACAATTTTAAGATTTAGGAATAAAACAGCCTAATGCTACAAAATAACAACTCTTAATATTCGTTTCGAAACAAAAAAAGGGGGTCTAAAAAACATTTACTAGGCAGCCTGCATCAGCATTAAGAAAAGTGCTAATGTAATATCCTTTAGAAGAATAAAACTTCCCGCTTTGGAAGCCGCTTAAACAATTAGGGTAATTCAACCGGGTTTCTTGATAAGTATGATATCTCCTATTGCTTTTACCCATGAGAAGGGAACAGAAATCATACTCTTACTTTCCACCGGTTTTTTGAGTTTAACCTGTAGTGCGGAAGCTACACCCGCCCCAAAGTCCATATCCAAATCCACAACAGTCCCCACAAGTTTCCCTATGTTCGTGTACACCTCTTTTCCCCTAATCTCGGTGGCCCTAATGCTTATAATAATCCCCCCTACTGCTTGGAAAGAATTATACGGGCATCAACCGTCTTCGCACCATCAGGATACGTAATAATCGGGTTCAAATCCATCTCATCAATCTCCGGATGCTCCATAACAAGCTTAGAAACATTCAACAGTATTTTAATAATTGCCTCCATGTCAACCGGTGGCTGACCCCTAACACCTTCAAGAATCGGGTAACCTTTTATCTCCTTCATCATCTCTTCAGCATCATACCGAGTAATAGGCGCCACCCTAAAAGAAACATCCTTCAAAACCTCAACGAATATGCCTCCAAGTCCGAATGCCAAGGCTGGTCCGAATTGGGGGTCTTTGGTCATTCCTACAATTATTTCTCTTCCTTCTGGGGCGAATTCTTGGATAAGCATGCCTTCGAATTTGTAGTTGCCTACTGCTTTTTTGACGTTTTGTTCTATTTCTTGGTAGGCTTTTTTTACTTCTTCCGCGTTTTTGAGGTTGACTTTTACGCCGCCTGCGTCGCTTTTATGGACTACGTCCCTTGAGATAATTTTCATTACCACTGGAAATCCTATTTCTCCTGCGAATTTAACTGCCTCTTCTGGTGTTTTTGCAACTTTGTACTTGGTAACGGGTATTCCGTAGGCTTTGATCACTTCTTTGGCTTCGGGTTCTAGAAGGAGAGTTCGTTTTTCGCTTAACACTTTCTGTATGATTTGACTTACGTTATTGGACATTTACTTACACCTCTAAATATTATTTAGACCAGTAAATTTACACGATTGATTAATATCTTCCGCATATACATTTAGTAGTTTTTTTAATAATTAGAGCGTATACTATATATAAACTTCTTTGTATCCGCGTCCGACTTTTGTTAGTTGTATTTTAACTTTTCAAATCATCTTGGGTATATTAAAATTTTGCCAAGTCTTTTTCGGTGAATCTGAGGGGTTTTTATATAAATCCTTCTTGGTCTGTGTAGATTCTTTCAAGAATAGCGTACAGGTTGTCCAAGCCTTCTAATGTTAGCGCAGAGATAGGTATTAGCTCTCTGAGTAGGCCGAAGCTGGTGAAGATTTCTCCCAGATTTAGGCTTATTTCTCTGCGGAGTCCGACTGCTTCTTGGTCTATGGCATTTAATAGTTTTTCGGGCTCGTCCACCCACTCGATGATTCTTTCGATTTCTTCTTCGCTTAAAGTGTCTGCTTTGGATAAAATGTTGATTTGAGGTAGGTTGAAACGGTACTGTACCGAGGCGCTTAGAAGAAGAACACTGACGAAGCCTGAGGGTGAGCGACTTAATAAAGGGTCCATAAGGAAGACCAGACAGTTTTCTTTACTGCTTATTGCTGTTGTGACTAGTGGACCGGTGCTGCGAAAGGCGAAGAGCTCTAGTTGACCCGGGGTGTCCACTAAAACATATAATGGCTTTAGTTCTTCAATCTCTTCTTTGAAATCGTCAATAAAATTAGCCATCATGTCAATGCTGGCGATTAATCCTCCGTTAGGTCCTAGATCATACTTGTCCATTACTTCCTCTAAAACTATGTATTCTCGGATGTCCACATCGGGCGAGTATGGAAGGCGGCGTACGCCGGGATCTAGGTTAACAAGAGCGGTGTTGAATTCGTTTCGGATTAGCCATTCGTGGTAGGCTTTTGTTAGGGTGGATTTTCCGCTACCAGCGGTTCCAATGAAGAAACACGTGAACATCTTCTCTTGTCCCCAAATATTGGTAAATAAGGCACTATTGCTAGTAGGCTGATAAAATTGGTGAATCATTTACTTTTAAACTATTTCTCAAGTCGTTTTAAATTTAGCCACTCAGAAGCTAAAAATTCTGCATTAATGGAAAAATAATATTGTTGAATTTGTTTTAAATTGTTGAACATAATAGGATTGTGACGACTGTGGTTGGAAGGTTTTGTGATAGCAGCCAGTAGGTAATCATCTGGTCCAAGTAGTATCCGAGACCTTTTACCACTTTTCCCATTATATCAATCACAAATGGAAGAAACCAGTTCCAATTTGCACATATACCTATGAAAAGTAGACTAAGGGCTATCCCGATTAACGGTCCTATACGGTTATATGCGTATGTAAGCTTAATTAGATTCAGAACCAATAATCCAATGCTTATTACTATGAAAATTCCGAATATTATGGAAAGCAAGCCATTCACAGCAGGGTTACTAAGCCACCAGTGAACATCGCCTTGCATAAACAAATCCTCAGCCTCACAAACAGATTTTCTCACCAATCCTTTTTATTAGAAGGATATATGAACACCACAGCAATCAAACCAAAACGTTCGATATCTACACAAATGCTCCAAAGTAAATTCTGTGGTGTTCGACTGGATTAACCGAGATAAAGTTTTTAAATAGACAAATATAATAAAGAATTTCGTCTAAATCTGTGTGAGGAGGATTTTCTTTGAATCCTGAAGAATCTTTCAAAGCGGTAAGAAATGCTATGAAAGCTCATCACGAATGGTTCAAGAGAAGCTTGCCCTTGATTGCAAGCGAGAATATAGTGAGCCCCGCTGTTCGAGAGGCAATAATCAGCGATTTTGGCCATCGATATGCCGAAGGCTGGCCTGGAGAACGCGTCTACGCAGGGTGCAAGTACATAGACGAGGTGGAATTAATATGCATTGACTTGGCGAAGGATCTTTTTAAATCGGAATTTGCAGATGTCAGAGCCACTTCTGGTGTGGTCGCAAACCTTGTAGTTTATACCGCATTAACAAGACCCGGGGAAATTATGATGGCTATGCCCATACCTGCCGGTGGACACATAAGCCATGCTCCCGTATACACTAAATCTGGTAATTTCTTAGGCGGCACCGCGGGGGCGGTTCATGGTTTGAACGTTGAATATTTTGTTTTTGATCGAAAAGAACTAAATCTTGATGTGGACAAGTCATCGGAGAAGATACGAGAGGTAAAACCAAAACTTTTATTGTTTGGTGCATCCGTCTTCTTGTTTCCCCATCCTGTTAAAGAGTTGAGCGAGGTGGGAAAAGAGATAGGAGCAAAGGTGGCTTATGATGCGGCGCACGTAGCAGGACTTATAGCGTGTGGATATTTTCAAGATCCTCTAAGAGAGGGCGCTGATACGATACAGATGAGTACACACAAAACTTTGCCCGGTCCACAACACGGTATGGTGCTGGCTAAGAAAGAATTAGCTGACGCAATAAAACAGGCAACGTTTCCGGGATTGACTAGCAACCATCATTTACACAATGTTGCGGGATTAGCCATAGCCCTCGCAGAACTTAAAAAGTACGGTAAGGAATACGCGGGACAAATCATTAAAAATTCGAAAGCCCTTGGACAAGCATTGTACGAGAGAGGATTCAATGTGCTGGGAGAAGACAAGGGTTTTACAGAGTCTCACACACTAATAGTGGATATTACCAATTTTCAGGATAAAGTGGGCCTCGGACGTGACATTGAAGAAAAACTGGAAGACGCAGGGATTATACTAAACAGGAATCTACTACCTTGGGATATTAGCGAAGGGAGAAACTATCTTAATCCCGGTGGCATCCGCTTGGGCACCAGCGAGCTTACAAGACTGGGAATGAAAGAAAGTGAAATGCAAGTAGTAGCGGACTACATTAAACGGGTCATCGTGGATAAGGACAATCCAAAAAAAATCAATGCGGAAGTCTCAGATTTTAGAAAAGATTTTCAGAAAGTGCACTATTGTTTTGAATCAGAGCTAGAAGCATATGAATACATAGAACTACATTAGTCTTTCAATCCCTTTTTTAAAATCAGTACAAGAAGATTCGTAAAAGGCAGTAGATGCCATAATTAAAGCATTTAGAATGGGAAGAGATGTTTCGCTAGGCTGATTCCAGCATAAGGGATCCTCTGAAAGAATGTTACCAGTTAATCCGTAAGCGTCAGCTCGACAACCTCCCCCGCATATTTTTATGAGTGAACAATTACTGCACTTTCCAGCTATCTTTCTTTGTTGGATCATGTCACATATTTTCGAATTCTTTATTTTGTTCCATATCTCCTCAATGCAAATTTTTCTTATATTTCCCATAACGTGGGGAAGACTGGGGCATAGAACTACATTTCCATCTGGTTCAATACACATTCTATTACCGATGTAACACCATCCGCCCACAAGTTCCAGATAATTTATCATTTCTCTAATTAGGTCTTCACCATAGTAAGATCCAATGATGGAAGTGGCTTCTTTTAACTCCTCTGCGGAGGGCATTAGATGAATATTTTTAAGCCCTCTGCCTATTGGATGAAATCTCCTGAAATAAGCGGGGACATGATTCTTTTCTGCTAGTTCAATAATTTTTTTGATTTCGGGCAAGTTATTTTTCATGATTACACTGACGATAACAATCATTAGTTCTGCTTCACTGCAAAGCTTGACTGCTTTTACAGCCTTAGAGAATGATCCCTTAACGCCTCGAATTTTATCATGGGTTTCCGCCTCTCCACCATCTATGCTAATTCTTACTCCACTCACATTAAGATTGCTTAATCTATCTACGAAATTTCGATTGAAAAAAAATCCATGTGTAAATAAACTTACCTGAATATCTAAATTATCCAAGTAACACAGTATGTCCCAAAAATCTTTTCTAATCGTTGGCTCTCCACCCGAAAGCGTTATCCTTTTAACACCTATTTTTGACAACTTATCGATTAAGTTTTGAATTTCTTTTAAGGTTAGCTCATTATGAAGTGGAAGTCCGGAGTCAGAGCTACAATGTAAACATTTAAGATTACACTCGTTAGTAATTTTTAAACTAACCACTGGTATTGCAGATCCGGGATTGCTCGACTTAATTTTGTTTATCTTATTACGGAGCCCTGTAATCAGAATCTGTTCAAGTGCATCATCCAAGACAATCACCGAATATACAAACTTTAACTGTAGACTCCAAAAAAGGTTTTCTAAAAAAGGATTTGTCAAACGCGAATTCTCCACAATCACAGAATGAGCCATAATTATTTGCTTAGATCCTTTTGTAATTTGTTAGGAATTTTTAGATTTTTGATATTTTAAAGCTTCTTTTATAAAAGCAAGGTACACCGGACTCGGATTATTAGGTCTACTTTTGTATTCCGGATGGAATTGAACCCCTGTTATTAAGAATTTTTTGTTTAGTTCAATTGCGTTAATTATTTTTCCAGTTTCGTCCCTAGCTGATACTACAAGCCCTGTGTCCTCAGCCATTTCCGCGTATTTGGGTATAATATGGTATCGGTGTCTAAATCTTTCAACTACCTCACTCTTACCATAGGCTTCTCTTAATCTACTATTTTCTGTCAACAAAATTTTATGACCGCCTAATCGCATGGTACCGCCTTTGGCTTTGACTGCTCTTTGTTCTGGAAGTAAATCAATAACTGGATAGGGCGTATTCGGATCAATTTCGATGCTGTTGGCTCCCTTGAGTCCCAGTATACTTCTACAAAACGCTACGAAAAGGAGTTGGCATCCGAAGCAAATTCCCAAATATGGGATTCCCTCCTTGATGGAATACTCGGCTGTTAGGATCATGCCTTCTGTTCCTCTAGCGCCAAAGCCTGGTGTAAGAAGAATTCCATCATAATTTTTTAGTATATCAATGGCTTTCGGATCCTTTTCTAAAGGTTCTGTATCAACCCATTTGAGTTCGAGTTTGGCTCCACAACATGCAGAGGCGTGCTTTAGTGCCTCCTGAATACTAATGTAACTATCAACTATCTGGGTATATTTTCCTGGAACCGCTATTCGCACAACCTCTTTGGTGTTCTTGTAAAGGTTTACAATACTAAACCATTCATTAAAGTTAGGTTTTTTAATTGGTAAATTTGAAATCTTACACAGGTAATCTCCAAGATTTTGTTCTTCAAAAAATAGTGGTAACTCGTAGACAACTTCTATATCTGGATTTGAAATAACTGCCTCAAGAGGCACGCTCGAAAAAAGGCTGAGTTTCTGTAAAACATCCTTTGAAAGCGGTTTTTCTCCTCTTCCCACTATTATATCTGGTTGTAAACCCATCCCTTGAAGTGTTCTAACACTATGCTGTGAGGGTTTTGATTTCTGTTGTTGAACGGTGTCTAGAAACGGTACGTAGGTAACGTGAACAAGAATGGTGTCTTCTTTCTTTTCCTCTATTCTAAATTGACGTATTGCTTCAAGGAAGGGCATGGCTTCAATGTCACCTACGGTTCCACCTACTTCCGTAATTAGAATATCGGGTTTCTTTCTTTTTGCTACTTGTCTTATTCTTCTCTTTATTTCGTCTGTTATGTGAGGTATAATCTGTGTAGTACGTCCTAAAAACTCACCTTCCCGCTCCTTAAGAATAACTGATAGATAAACCTGTCCGGAGGTAATATTCTGTTCAGGTGACATATTTTTTCCGAGAAAGCGCTCATAAGTTCCAAAATCCTGATCTATTTCCGATATTTTAAGACTAAAACCTTCGACCGGGTTAAACTCCCAAACTTCCTCGGTTATATAAACTTCACCATGTTCGATTGGATTAAGAGTACCGGGATCGACGTTAAGATATGGATCGATCTTAATGGCATCCACATTATAACCCCTAAATTGGAATATTTTGCCAATAGAGGCTGTTGTAATGCCCTTACCTACTCCACTCATTACACCGCCGGTGACAAAAACATATTTTACCATGCTTTCTTTCTCCAACTAAAATTAATTACTTATAGAGTATTAATAAGTATAACTACATTTATTACATTGAAAATTAAT
>NZ_JBRAKS010000005.1:0-35380 GCF_052745115.1 Candidatus Jordarchaeum sp. | reverse complement strand
AACTCGGAAAAGAAATTTAAAGAGGGGGGTGACAAATGTCTATGATTTCTACAGTTCATAAAACCGGTCTGAAAACTCAGTGTAAAGATGGTGTTCGTTTTTGCATAAGAAAGATTGTAGGGAAATGAACGATGAGGAAATCGAATATTGGAGAATAAACGTATTGGAGAAAAACATAGAGGGGAATTCCACTGAGTGGCATAGGAGAGCTCTTCTAACTATGCAAAACCCTGTTAGAAGAGAAATTCTGATGCTTCTTAAGGAAAAGGCTCTATCAATAAAAGAAATTACAGATAATTTAGAACTAGACGAAAAAATTGTGCAGTTCCATCTTCAATATCTAAAGCTAACATATTATATAACAATAGAAGAAAACATAGTAGACCTAACACCCTTCGGAGTGGTGTACATAAAAAACGTAATAAGATAAAAAGCATTAACACATTAAAGAAAGGTCAAGATTACTCCAAACACTTTAGAAATGAGTATAGACGAAGTAGGGTGGACTGTTTGGAAAGGAAAAATTATAGAGAAATGAGTGACCAGGAACTTGAAACCTGGAAACAAAAATTGGATGAGAGCGGATTGGTAAAAGGTCCGACCGAGGCCCACAGAAGGGCTCTTCGTGCTATGCAACATCCAATTAGGCGAGAAATTCTAACAATGCTCAAAGAAAAAGCTCTAACAATAGAGGAAATTGCAAATCATTTGAATATAGACGAAAAAACATTAGATTTCCATCTTCAATTCCTCAAAGACATCTTCTTTATTACCGTAAAAGAGAATATAGTAGACTTGACACCTCTCGGAGTTGCATACACAAGACATGTAATCCAATAAAAATTTAAAAAAGAATTGAAAGACGCATTAATAGATTTAGGATCATGTTTGGAGAAGAGTTAAATGTCCGAAATTGAAAAGATTCACAAGTATATAGATGAACACTTTGAAGACCACATTAAAAGAATACAAGAATACTTGAGGCAACCAAGCATCTCCCAAACAGGGGAAGGGATGAAAGAAACCGCAGAAATGACACGCGACTACCTAAAAGATATGCTGGATGCAGAATCCACAATTGATAGCACCCCCGGTTATCCTGTGGTCTTTGGAAAACTCAAATCTAAAACTAGTGGCCGTTGGATGTTTATCTATGGAATGTATGATACCCAGCCCGTGGAGCCTCTGGACGAGTGGACATCACCACCATTTGAAGCAAATATTGTTGATGACCGCATAATAGCAAGAGGCGCACTTAACAGTAAGGGCCCTTTTATAGCCACGCTCAACGCCCTTCAATCAGTTAAGGAAGTCACTGGGGATCTGCCTTTTAATTTTGTTTTCGGTGTTGAGGGCGAGGAGGAGCAGGCAAGCATCCATTTACCAGACTGGGCTAAAAAGAGGGAAAGTGAGTTAAAGCGATGCGAAGCTATGGGTATGTGGATTCCAAGCCAAGCCATTCCGGGAGCACCGCCAGCTCTACTTCTTGGTCTTAAGGGCATTGTGTACATGGAGCTGGAGTGTAAAACAAATCCCAACGACGTTCATTCCAGCATGGCCAATATTCTTCCTAATCCTGTTTGGCGACTGATTTGGGCTTTGAATAGCATGCGTGGGCAAGATGAGGTCTTGATTGAGGGATTCTATGATACTGTTGAGCCGCCTTCTCCTGAGGATTTAGAGCTGGTTGACAAGTATTCCGAATTGCTGGTTAAGGCTATGACCGCAAGCTACCAGGTTGAGAATTATCGCGGTGAGAATCTTAAGGCGATGGCTAGAAACCTGATTTTTAAACCATCACCTGTCAACATTGATGGAATAGTTAGCGGGTGGATCGGTCCTGGAACAAAGACCATTACTCCTGGTAAAGCAACCGTCAAGATTGACATTAGACTGGTTCCAAAAATGACCACAGATGAGGTCATTGATCGAGTTAAGAATCATTTAAAGAAGCGGGGCTTCGAGGACCTCAAGATGCGGGTTCTAGGTGCATATGAATGGGTAAAGGTTTCTGTTAGGGACAAGATTAGTCAAGCAGCAATAAAAACTTTTAAGGATCTCGGCTACGATCCGGTTGTGATGCCGATGTTACCTGGGAGCGCTCCCTTCTACCTTTTCACCAAGCCGCCATTTAACATGAAATTTATTATGAGCAGTCCCGGGCATGGCGGTAGGGTTCACGCACCTAACGAGTATCTAATGGTTGATGGAATAAAAGACTTCGAAAAATACATAGCGTCATTTCTCTATAACTATGCTGAAACCTGAAAAATTGTAATTCTAATAAAATATGATTTTTATCAAAAAAGTGTTAACTGCATATGAAAGGAGGTTTAATTGTATGGGTCTTAAAAATTTTAGAGAGTCAAGTCTTTGTTTGGTGAATGGTAATTTTATAACCTTGAATCCGGGTAAACCCAGAGCGGAGGCGGTTGCTATCCATGATGGGAAGATTATTGGGGTTGGCACTAGTAAGGAAATGAAATCGCTTTTTGATAATAAGGTGAAAACAATTGATCTTAAGGGTAAAACAGTTCTCCCAGGATTTACGGACTGCCATATACATATTTTGGGTTTCGGAGCCATGCTAAACATGTTAGATTTAAAGGGAGTGAAGTCAATTGAAGATATCAAGGAAAGGTTAAGAAGAGAGGCTCAAAGAAAATCTAGGGGAGCGTGGATAGTAGGGCATGGTTGGGACGACTCTACTCTAGCTGAAAAACGACTACCTACAAGATGGGATCTGGATCAAGCCGCTCCTGATAATCCAGTTACTCTTATGCGTGTTTGCGGTCATATCAGTTGTGTTAATAGTAAGGCCTTAGAACTGGCAAAAATAAATGCGGAAACAGAATCTCCTGCCGGAGGAAAAATCGATAAAGATTCGGAAACTAATGAGCCCACTGGTATAATGCGTGAAGCTGCGGGGTTTATGATACTCAACTTAGTTTCTTTAGGAGACGAAGACTACGCATTAGCTTTAAAACTTGCCTGTGAAGAGGCTGTAAGCAAAGGACTAACATCAATACACTGTATGCCAATACTTGATCAGGCTCAAGAATTCCAAGGAAGAGTTTTCCAAACATTGCTAATGCGAGGCGAACTCCCATTGAGAGTGTACCTCCAAATTCCCGAAGCCTGTCTATCCAGTATAATGGACCTTGGCTTTTACACAGGATTCGGAAACCCCCGATTAAAAATTGGAGCAATCAAAATTATTCTTGATGGCAGCCTCGGAGGACGCACCGCAGCAATGCTTGAACCATTTAGTGACGACCCTGAAAACCGAGGTATCCTGATTTATGATGAGCAGAAACTAGGTGAGATTGTTAAGAAGGCTCATATAGCGGGCTTCCAGTTGGCAATACACTGCATAGGTGACAGGGCAGCAGGAGTAGCATTAGACGCTATAGAAGAAGCCCTGAGGGAGAAGCCGAAAGAGGATCACCGTCATCGTATCGAGCATGCTTCGGTTCTGAACAAGGAGCTTATCAAACGAATGAAAAAGTTGGGAATTGTAGCTTCAGTGCAGCCTCCTTTTATAGTTTCAGATGGGAGATGGATGCTTGATCGCGTAGGCGAAAAGAGAGCCCAGTATGTCTACCCTTTCAAATCAATGTTGAAAGAAAGGATTAAATTGGCTGCGGGGTCCGATTGTCCCGTAGAGTTCATGGCTCCATTACCGGGAGTACAAGCTGCGGTGTTAAGGGAAGTAACCCCAGAATATACCTTTATTCCGGAGGAGAGAGTATCCGTTGAGCAAGCTATTCGAATGTACACTTTAGATGCAGCGTATGCTTCATTTGAGGAAAACATTAAGGGTTCAATTGAAATCGGCAAACTGGCAGACATGGTGATACTTTCAGATGATCCAATGAAAATCCCACCCAACAAAATAGGTGAAATAGAGGTAGAGATGACCATTGTCGGTGGAGAAATAGTATACTCTAAATAATACTGAAAATTTGTAGCGGGTTCAGTGTAAATATCCATTCAGTATAAATATCTGTAGATTAAATTTTGTGATATAAAGGGGAGGTGGTGGGAAATCTTTTTTAGAAACCGTAGTCGGTGACAATATAGCTCCGTTCAGTACCGATACTGAAAATATTGAATTTTTTACCCTTGGGTGTTTGTACGTCAAGTTTCAGCAAAGGATAGACGTATATAGGATATTCTGGCTTTTCGCCACCTTTAGTCGCTTTTTTCTCCAAATCCTTAAAAATCGATTTGGCCTTGTTCATTTTATCATTTACATCCTTGTTGAAAAATCCCAGCTGTGGAGTGAGTTCCTTTTCGGTAAGACTATTATAATCTCTTAACTTTATTCCTTCAATGTTTGCGAATTCTTTGTCTATCACCTTTGCCAAATGTTTTTCGAATTCTGGTCGAAAGAACAGTTTAGGAATAATCGCTGGCTTAAACGGTACAGGAGCAATAATGTATTCAAAAAGTGTACCAGTGCCTTTGCACCCTTTACAAGGATTTTTTGCCTCACCATGACACTTATCACAATCAACTTTCCCGGCACCATCACAATAATCACAATTTATTGTTCCAACACCACCGCAAATATCACAATTATAAGGCATTTCAATATCAGTTCTCTTTCCATCCGTTATAACCTTCAATTTTACATAAAGTTTCTTTTCACCTCTACAAGCATCACAAACAAGATTCCCCTTTCCGTTGCACTTCTTACACATTAAAATCCCTGAACCTTCACACTTATCACAGGTAATATAACCCGTACCTCCGCAATCAGTACAACTGGTTTCTTTAATCGAAGAGTATAGAGGAACAAGATTCTTATCTTTCCATTCCGTCATATCCACTTCCTTGCCACTGAAATCATAGAAGGTCGCTTTTGCCAACTCGTCAATGTTGACCACCTTCTTTTCAACATCCTTAGTTATAGAAGGATCTACCCTCGAATGAAAGAAAAACACTGCATGTTTCTCCACGTTCTTAACGGACTCCGCAGCAGAAATATTAGACCTTTCAAACTTAACCCGCTTAATCGAGAACAACTTCTCTAGCTTACCCAAATCGGCACGCGCCAGCCAATTTGCGAAAACATCATCACTGTTAGGAGATTTCATGGACATAAAAAATACACCTCTCAAAAATTCGGTATAATATCTAATAAACAAAATCTGCTTAAAATCTTTACCAATAATTAAAAAATGTGGCTCAAAAAGAAATCGAAAATCGAAAAAATAGGGGAAGCCCCCTGCATAACAATCCAAATCAATATAATGCCAGATCCAGCACTCTACCACAATTACATTTGCGTTCTTTCGGAATTCTTTCCAGGGCAGTGTATAATAATTTTCTAACATTAGCTATGTTTTCTCTCATACTTTTTACCACAGCAGCAGCGTTGACCGGTCTTAAACCATAAACATCTACATCAGTAGGCATTGAAATGTTCACCATGCAAATCTCTGCTTCTTTTGCTAACGCACACTCGGGATAGCAGGTCATTCCTACAACTGAAAATCCCTGACCCTTGTAGAAGAGGCTCTCCGCTCTTGTGCTGAACCGCGGCCCATTTATACAAACATAGGTACCTTCTTCCCATATTTTAAGTCCCAGCTCATGGGCGGTGTCAATAACCACCTTGCGGAGTTCTGGACAGAAAGGATCTGCGAATTCTACATGGCCCACGACTCCGCCTTCAAAGAAGGTATCTTCCCTTTTTCCAAAAGTTCTGTCAAATACTTGTGTTGCGACCACAAATTCTCCAGGCTTTATGGTCTCGGGTTGTAAGCTTCCACAAGCGGCGGGGGAAACGATTCTTGTGACCCCTAGGCTCTTGAAAGCCCAGATGTTAGCTCGATAATTGACGGCATGTGGAGGGATGGCGTGATGCCTTCCATGTCTTGGTAGAAAAGCCACTTTGCGCCCTTTTACCAAGCCAATTATAACATTGTCTGACGGGGCTCCATATGGAGTATAGACTTTGATTTCTTTGGGCTTTTCAAATATTGCGGGGTCATAGTTTCCCGTTCCTCCTAGGATTCCAATTTCTACCGGTAGGAATTCTTCTACTTCTTCTTTGGAGACACCAATTGGTACAAATACGACCTCCTTTCTGGTCATTTGAATATCCTCCTATTTTTTGTTAACTTTAATTGGCAACTATTTCTGTCTTTGTTCTTATTCTTTGGGATTTATATATTTATAATATTAATTATTCTACTACTCATGAATTAGACTCCTTCTAAACTGGTATGCTAATTTTGCGTATCCCATTTTTTCCCAGAATTGGTGTGCTTGAGTTCTGTGAAAATCGGATGATAACTCGATTACCTTGATTCCTTCCTTTTTCAATTTTTGTTCCACGAATTCTACTAGCTTTTTCCCAATTCCCTTATTTCGAAACTGTTCCTTAACTATCAGATCTTCAATAATTGCTACCTTGCCACCATGGAAAAACGTCCATCTTTTGCTAATGGCAATAATTCCAATTATTATTTTTTCTATATAACAGTATATTTCATAGTCTTCATTTTTTGTGTAATGCTCCAAAACAGACTGTACATCGTCAGAATTAATTGAAGCATTAGGCCAAAGTTCTCGGAACAGCCGAAGATAATCAGCTAAATCTTCTATCAGTAATTTTCTTATCATCCACACTTCTCCTGCTAAGGGTGACGAGTGGAACAAATCACCCAATTAGTATTTATTTGTTTTTGAGTTGCCTTTCCAGATTGTATGGTGGTTCAATGATCTGGTTTTCGGTTACTATCTTGGAAACATATTTCGCGGGAGTAATATCGAATACAGGATTTTTAACCTGATCTGTAAAATAAAGTCTTAATATTTGGAACTCTTGTGTTTCCTCGTTATACCCCTTTACATGAGTTATCTCCCTAGAATCTCTTTCCTCTATCTTGATGTTTTTAATTTTTTGATTAAGATCTATTGAAGTTGTCGGGGCTGCTACAACGAAAGGGATATTATTTTCATGTGCTAATACCGCTAGCGTGCGTGTACCGATCTTGTTTATAACATCGCCATTTGATAGTATTCTATCAGCACCAACCAGCACAATTTGGACATCTCCCCTGCTTATATAATATCCCGCAGCAGCGTCTGCTATAATGTAATGTTCAATATCCTCCTGCGTCAGTTCCCAATCCGTTAGACGCCCTTGCAGCCAAGGCCTTGTTTCGGTTGCTAATACAATGAATTTCTTATTCTGGTAGTGAGCAAATCTTATTATGCTCAGGGCAGTTCCATAATCCACTGTTCCTAAGGCTCCAGTATTGCAGTGTGTTAGCACCCCTATTCCCTCTTTGATTAGGTTTCTGCCTAAAAGTCCAATATTTTTACATGCCTTAGCATTTTCTTCCGCTATTTTTTGAGATTCTCTAAGAGCGATTTTTACACATTGGTGAGAGGTTTCTGCTTGTTTCATAGCCCCCAGCATTCTTTTAACCATGTTGTGCATATCCACCGCTGTGGGACGCGTATTAAGAAATTCCCGAGTTACTTCATCTAGATGCTTCCAGAATTTTTTTATTTCTAAATCTTTAAATTCTATGGCTGCTTGTGCTAACCCATATGAAGCAGCGACACCGATTGCCGGGGCTCCTCTAATTTGCATTTTTCGTATTGCTTCTACAGTCTCCCGATAATTATTTGTCTTATGTACTCTGAACTCAAAAGGTAATCTGGTTTGGTCAATCATGTTAATTGTTTGGCTTTTCATCCAAATATTGCGACAGTCCACGGTTTTTCCATCTATCTTAACCTTCATTTAAACACCCTAAAGCTCCCAATAAAAATTAAAAACTTGAATAAAATTAGTCCTTCTCTGCTGTCTTTCTATGAACTTTTCCAGGATATTCATCAGTAAATTTGCCCTTCTCAAATACTAGAGTCCCGTTAACTATAACATATTCTATTCCTTCGGATAATCTATTTGGCTCTGCTATACTGGCGCGATCTATTATCCTTTCGGGATTAAAAACGACACAATCAGCATACATCCCTTCTCTAAGAATACCTCTATTTAGAATTCCAAATCTTTGAGCGGGAAATGAGGTCATCTTTCTTATGGCTTCTTCAATGCGTATAAGCTTTTTCTCGCGAACTTGGTGACCTAAAACTCTGGCAAAGGTGCCATAATATCGGGGATGCATCATTTCACCCTGCGAGGTGGCTACAGCTCCATCAGAACCCACCATAGTTATTGGGTGTTTTGCTATTTCGTCAACGTCCTCCTCACACATCCAATGTAGTAGAATTCCCAATGATATGCCCTCAGACTGAATTAGATCGCAGACTGTGTCAATTATCTCCCTCTCTCGCTCTTTAGCTATTTCTAGTATTGATTTACCTCTGTATCTTGGATTACTGGGATTTGAAAGAACCACTGTGCCCCAATCCTCCTCGTTAGAAATACCTATCACATCGCCAGCAACTTTAATATATTTTCTTAATTGCTCTCGAACATTTGAATCTTTCAATTTTTCGGTGATACTACCCAAACCGTCTTTAAAAAGCCAAGGCGGGAAAAGAGAGTGTAAAAAGGTCAGAGCAAAAGTATAAGGGTAGAAATCAGCAGTCACATCAAGTCCTTCCTTTCGAGCATTCTCGATTAGCTCCAACCTTTTACTAGCATTCCCCCAGTTTCTCTTTCCTTCACATTTAAAATGAGAAATCTCTAATGGTACATTGGCTTTTCTCGCTATCTCTACAGCCTCTTGTATAGCTTCAATTCCTGTGTCCCCCTCCCCTCTAATGTGCATAGTAAATATTCCCCCATACTTTGAAACAACTTTACATAGCTCTATCAACTCCTCGTTCTCCGCAAATATTCCTGGAATGTATATTAGACCAGCTGAGAGACCAAAGGCACCCGCCCGCATACTTTGCTCAGTTAAACGTTTCATTTCTTCAAGTTCATTTTGGGTTGGTTTTCTTTCCTCAAGACCCATAACAGCTATTCGAATAGTGTTGTGCCCTACAAGTGGAACCACGTTAATGGCTACTCCCACCCTTTCTAAAAAATCAAGATATCCACCAAAACTTGTCCAAAATTCTGTAGGATCCCCTTTAAAATTAGGAGCCACAAGTGTAAGCAAATCACGTACAGTTTTTTTATTTAGAGGCCCCGCAGAGATACCACAGTTCCCAATAACATTCGTTGTCACTCCTTGACTAATATAATTTAAAGCACTTCTATTCATTAATAAGGCGGCATCCGAATGGGTGTGAACATCAATAAAACCAGGAGTTACAATAAGACCTTTTGCATCAATAACTCTTTCCGCTTTTGTGGATAATCTTCTATTAATCTCTATGATTTTTCCTTCTTTAATGCCAATTTCACCTCTAAACCATGGATTTCCAGTTCCATCTATGATTCTTGAATTCTTGATAACTATATTCAATTTAAAACATCTCCAAGCTTTACTCTAACCAAGTAATGTTAGGCACATTCCTATCTAAAATATATAATAATTGTTGTCTAACAAAATTATTTTATTTCTACTATTTTAAAAATAAAATGTAATGAAACAATAGAAAAATCCTGTATGTAATAGTACGTATATTTGAATTAGTCAAACTCTTCTGGATCTCTTGTAAATTTAGAAAGATTCTGGGTAGTAAATCTTTTAATAATATTTTTTTCAATAGTGTTGTTGAACAAACTTAAAAATCCAAAAAGGAAAGGCGAATTAAATGGGTTACTACGATATAGATGAGCTTCATAAATATTTTAGTGAAGTACTTGGTTGCAATGTGAAGATTATAAGCGTTGGTGGAATGGGTGGAGAAGAGGTAATAAAATTAAAGAAGGCGGGGTATGGTATTCATCGCCTGATAGAAGTAGAGTTTAATGGTGCCCGAAAAAAGTATTTGATAGAAACAGTAGCTCCATCGCAGTTCGGACATGAAACCATGCCAGACCGGGCACAAGTGGTTCTCTTAGCCCATAATACTTATAATCGCTTACCTCTCCATGTGCGTTCGCTCGACTGTGGCGCTTTTCTGAGTGATGGGCGTATCGTTTCAGTAGGTGATGCTGAGGAATTTTTCATGAACGTTGAGTTTGTAGAGGGCACTCTCTACAAAGTTGATTTAGAAAAAATTTCGGAAAGAGGTGGTTTGACTGAACTTGATAGACAGCGGGCTTTAAGGCTCTCCGATTATCTAGTAGAAATCCATGCCCTGAAAAAAAATGAACCAAGTCTCTATATTAAAAAGATTAGAGAATTGGTGGGGCATGGAGAATGCATTTTTGGACTAACCGACTCTTATCCCATTGACTTTGAATTCGCCTACCAATTAAAACTCAGCGAAATAGAGAAAAGATGCGTAGATTGGCGGTGGAAACTAAAGAACTACACCCACAGACTGTCCCAAGAACATGGCGATTTTCATCCCTGGAACATCTTTTTCAGAGAGGGAACAGATTTAAGGGTATTTGATAGAAGCCGCGGAGAGTGGGGGGAGGCCGCAGATGATGTTACCGCCCTAACCATAAATTACATTTTCTTCAGTCTACTTAAGTACGGAAAACTTGAAGGGCCTTTCGAGAAACTTTACCACTTGTTCTTCAACAATTATTTGGAAAAAACAGGTGATGAACAGATACTCCAAGTTCTCCAACCATTTTATACCTGGAGATGCTTGGTTATTGCAAATCCTATTTGGTATCCTGACCTGAAGCCAGATATTCGAATCAAACTGTTTAACTTCATAGACAACGTTTTGAATACTGAAATTTTTGATCCAAAAGAGGTGAACTCGTATCTCAAATAGTTAAAAGCCCCTAGAGAATTTGCTCGAAAAATTCTAATTATTTTAATTTAAAATGTGTTTAAAATCAAGCTAAAATAACTTATAATATTGTTATATTGGATTCCATAAAATTTAATTATTTAATTGCTTTGTACGTTAATTATTTTCCAATGTATATTCGGGTTGATAACTTTGCCAAAAAAGGAAAAGGTTGCGATTTCAGGTTCGGCAGCTTTTGACGTAATCGCATTCACTGAGGCAACACTCGATGAGGTTTTTTTAAAAGCTATTAATAACAAAGAAGAGGATGCGAGAATTAGCTTTTCTTTTTTAGTGAATAAAAAAGTATCATTCGGTGGGACTGCTCTAAACATTGCATATAATATGAAGTTAACCAACGGTAATCCTCTTCCAATATCCTGTGTTGGAAGGGATTTTATCAGCCGGAATTATAAGAAACACCTGGAAAACCTCGATATAGATCTGGGTGGACTAATGGTAAACGATGGGGAAGATACTGCTGAGGCTTATATTGTAACTAGCAAAATAGGAGATCAAATGTCCATTTTCCATACAGGGGCGCTCCAAGATACCTGTAATATAAAAATAGGCGAAATAATAAAAAATAAAAACGTTGAAATGGGCATAATTTCGCCAAACCCGATAAACACAATGCTCCGCCACTCCGACGAATTCAAAAAATTGAATGTTCCCTTTATTGCAGATCCGGGGCAAATGATCAACAATTTTACACCCGAAGAATTACTTGAATTTATTAGCAGAGCATCAATGCTTATAGTTAATGATTATGAAGCAGGATTAATTGAAAAGACATTGCAAAAGAAGTTAAAAAATCTTATTAGCTCAACTATTATTACACGTGGAGCGTATGGCTGCTCCGTCTGCATAGATAATAATCATGTCCATATACCTGCAGTAAAAATTTCCAAACTAGTCGATCCCACCGGAGCAGGTGATGCTTTTAGAGGTGGTTTATTATCCGGTCTTTCAAAAATTAATCCGAAATTAGAAGATTTAACAATACAAGAATTACAAACCGCATGTCAAATGGGAGCAGTCTGCGGTGGATATGCCGTAGAACAAGCCGGAACCCAAAACCATATTTTTACAATAGAAGAATTCAAGGCCAGATACGAAAAAAACTATGGAAAAATCGATGAACAACTAATATACTGAACCTCGATTGATAAAAAACGTCTTTCAACCCCAAGCTTGGATTTAACGATAATAAGAAATACTATTATTCAGTTTGAAGATAGGATATTCGCATCAAAATGTTCAACTTAATTTTAAAAATCGATAATTTCTAAAAGATATAAAATCAACTTAAATAGTTAATAGTATTTTTCAAGAATAACACTAAGAATCTTTTCAGCGTTCTCCTGTGTTGTAAACCTCACAGAATCCAGTAGTATATCCGGGTTTTCAGGCACTTCGTAAGGCACATTTATACCGGGAACCGTATCACTTTTGCCCGTTAACCCCCTCTTATATATGTCTCGTGGTGCCCCATAAGTTTCCTTCCTCTCCGCCTCTCTATTTATGCAAACTTCTAAAGGGCACTCTACATACGCTAATATAAGATTTTCAATTTCCTCCTTCCCCTTTTCACGATAAGTCCTCCGGTTCGCCGTCGCATCCAGAATCACATTCACCCCATTTTGGTTCAAAATCTTTGCTATAAAGACCAGAGTTGCATAAACCACTTCACGTTCCTTCTCACTATAGGTGGGTTCAGGCGTCATCACCTTTCTAAGAATATCTGTACCCAAAACTTGTGCACGAATACCCTTCTTCTCCAAAAGAGACAAAAGCGCTCTCGCTATAGTAGACTTGCCCGCACCTGGTCTTCCACAAATCCAAACCGTCCAAGCCAATCAAGAAACCTCCAAGTAAAACCTAAGTTACCAATTCCTCAAAAGCTTTATTAACCGAAAAATTATTTTCACACCATCAAGTTATTTATTAGAAACAGTTAAAGAACCCTGATAAAAAATTTTATCTATTACAGGTTTCAACCTGAACAGTGACTGAGGTAATAACAATGGGTAGAGTAATAATTGGTGGTTCTTCCTCATACGTCCTAGCAGTAAAACTAGCCAGAGAACTGAAAGCGCCTCTACTAGGAACAGATATAAAAAAATTTCCAGACGGAGAAAAATATGTTCGCATAATTGGAGACCTAGATGGAATCGATGCAGTAGTAATCCAGTCAATGTACTTAAATCCAGACGAATACCTCATAGAATACTTCCTATTAGTAGAAGCCCTAAAAAATTCAGGTGCAAAAAAAGTCACCGGAATAATCCCCTACTTCGCCTACGCACGACAAGACAAAAGATTCAATCCCGGAGAACCAATAAGCCTCAAAACAGTATCCAAACTCATAGAAACCGCAGGAACAGACCAACTCCTCACCGTTGACATGCACCTCCACAGAGTAGACGACATGGGCAAAATATTCAACATCCCTGCAAAAAACCTTACAGCCATACCCGCCATAGCACACTACATAGGAAAAAACCTACCCCTAGAAAAACCACTCATCATAGGACCAGACGAAGAAGCCGAACAGTGGGCTCGAACCGCAGCCACACACCTAGAAACAGACTACGACGTTCTAGAAAAAAAGAGACTAAGCTCAACAGAAGTAGAAATAACAACGAGAGAACTAGAAGTCAAAAACAGAGACATAGTAATAATAGACGACATCATATCAACCGGAGGAACCATCGCAAAAACCATCGAAGCCCTCAAAAAACAAGGCGCAAAAAAAATCGTCGCAGCATGCACCCACCCCATACTTGTAGACAACGCTCTCAAAAAAATATACACAGCTGGAGCCTGCGACGTCATAGGCACAACCACCATACCCTCACCAATATCAGTAGTCGAAATAGCAAGCACCCTAGCCCACGCTTTAATATAAAAAACACATTTCTCAATTACTCCCTATGATATACAGTCAAATCCGCAAATACGAAAAATTTATCTGACAATAAACATTTAAAAATCATGCTCGAAAGAGCCCAGTCCAAAAGTCCCGCAGTAACTCAGACTGGCTAGAGTGCCCGGCTGTAGAGTTGCACTCGTTTAGTGTGGCTTGCCCCAGTAGGCACTCAGACACCGGGATAACTGAGTGCGCCTAGTACTCAGCCCCAACGTCGCTGGTTCAAAGTTTATAGTGTTTCATACACATATCTGAAAGTCCGGCCTGCGGGACCAGTCTTTTTTATGTATTCTTTTCATTCTTCGTTTTTTTATTTTATTATGGTGGATTAGAGTGTGTTTTCTGGGAATGCTTATAAATCTTTTATGTATTTGTTTTAGTAGTTTTGTGGATACCATGGTTTAGTGTTGTGTGATGATTATGATGTTACCTTCGTTGCAGTTGCCGTTAGGGTACTCTGATCCATACGTCATTATTATGAATATTTTGATATTTGGATTCTTCATTTTCATGATTTTCAGTGGTTTGATTTTAAAGGTTCAGACCATGCAGTACTTGGCTCAGATTCGTGAGGTAATTTCTAAACTTGAGAAATGGTCTGATGAGGGAAAAAACACCACGATAAAGATGATTAGGGAGTTAGGTAAACCCGAAAAGGACCCCACTTCTTTGGTTGAGGACTATATGGAGTATATCTTGATTGAACCTGTGGAGCGGGATCCTTCAGGGGTTCTTAATAGACTTGAATACTTGCTTGATGTGAGGAAATCTAGATTCGATGACCTTATTGCCCAGTTAGCACCAGCAGCTGATCGAGATCAAAGAGCCAACATTGATATGACCTTTGAAGCAGCCATGGCACTGCGACAAATGTTCCTAGTTATCCGACATTTCTATTTCATGGGAAAGGAAACCAATAACTACGCTATGATAGTAAGCATCCAGATTGCACTCTCAATGATTATGAAGTATGCAAAGGCCTACTACAGTGCCCTAAAAGCGTTCACTGAAGGTCAACCGATAGGCGACGGAACCGGGGCACTTGTAGCCTCTATTCTTAGGAATGAGTTTTCGAAGAACATGGTCGCTGAGTCTAGTGAAATTGCTGAGGATGTTTCCCTAAATACTACACAGTTTGAGGGTAGGAATGTGTTGATTGTGCGGGCGATTGGTCCGGGTGGGCGTGTTGGGAAGCCGGGTGAAGCAATTGTTAATTTAATTAAGGAATCTAATGGGAAAATAGATAGGGTTATCATGATAGACGCGGGGTTAAAGTTTGAGGGTGAGAAAACTGGTAAGATAGTGGAGGGTGTGGGTGCGGCCATTGGGGGACCTGGGATTGAGAAGTTTAAAATAGAGCAGGAGGTAACGAGCCAGAAAGTTCCTGTGGATGCGGTTATAATCAAGATGTCCATTGAGGAGGCTTTAACTCCTATGAAGAAGGAAATTTTTGATGGAGCTCTTAAGGCCGCTGAACGTGTAAAAAGCATGATTCTTGAACGCACCAAGCCAGGTGACACAGTCATTGTTGCTGGAATAGGTAATTGTATTGGTATTGGTTAAAAAGGGGGAAGGTGGTTATGCCGGGTAGAAGAAGGATTTTTAATTTGGTTTTGTTCACATTCTCAGCCATTATTGCAGCCTTTGGGCTTTACATGCTGTATCTTTACTTTAACCCCACTTTAGATGAACTTTTTTGGGATTTGTTTACTGGAACTAGGAATCAGCGATTGTTCTACGCCTTTTTCGCGTTGTTCATCGCTATTTATCCCATTCTAATTTTTTCCCGCTCCAAACCGGTTACGGAGAGCAAGACGGTGACTGTTGTTAAATGCTATGGTTGTGACTATCGAGAGGTCCGGAATTTCCAGAAAGATGATTATGTTTTTAAAAAGCTAGGGGCTTGTAGTACTTGTGACTCAGAGCAGTACATAAGTGCTATTTACTCCATACCAGTGTCCAAGACTAAGGAAAAGGAGGAAGAATTTTAGGCAGAGGTTACTTCACACCCATTTTTCTTTACAATAAATGTGTGTTCTGCTTGTGAAACAACCCCCCTCTCCCTCTCAACTAAAACCGGATAGGCTTGAATTGTTCCGGTCAATACATATTTTTTAATAAATTCTTGAACCCTCTTTTTTGAAAATTTAGGGCTCAGCCATCTAGAGGCAAAGGGTAGGGTTCTAAACTGATGAGTGATGTATGATAAAAATTGGTCTGAAGTCTTCTGGCTAGCTAGTCTGAAAATATAAGAATATTTGGAATCCTCAACTATTCCCGCTCCCGTTGTGCTAAAAGGTTCCATAGCGTAAACTTCTCCCTCTTTTAGGGTGAATCCTATTATTGTTTTAACATTTGGAATGGATTTTCCAGCGTGGAGATTATATTGGTCTAATAGATGGCCTGTAAGATTGGATATTGGTTTAAAGCCGAATTCCTTTATAGTTTTTTCAATTATTTCTCCTATTTGGCTAGATTTTACTCCATGCTTAATAAATTTTAAAGCATTTTCAAGAGCAAGCTCTGAGGCTTTAATTAATTCTAGTCCCACTTTTCCTACACTGACTGTTGATGCGGTGTCGGCGATGAAACCATTAACATGAACGCCTATATCCACTTTGACTAAAGCTTTGGAGGGGATTCTAGTTGTATCATCCGGGGGCGAGGTGTAGTGTGCAGCAACATCGTTCACTGAGATGTTTAACGGGAAAGCGGGTTTTCCTCCGTCACTTATTATTTTCTTTTCTAATGTTTCACAGATTTTTATTAATGGGGTGCCCTCTTTAACAATTTTTTTAGCTTCCCCTCTGATTTTTGCTGCTATACTGCCCGCTGTCCTGTAATTGTTTAGGGCGTCATCGTCAAGCATTGTTTATATCCTCTTATTATGTTTCTAATATGTATGGTACTAAGTGTTCTATGAATATTATTATAATTGTTATCAAACCTAATGTTTATTCTGGAGAAGATTCTATGGCTCACAAGTATAAATTGGTAGGCGTATCAGGGACCTTTGATAAGCTTCATATCGGGCACAAAGCAATATTAAGTAAGGCTTTCGAGGTAAGCGAGCGGGTAATGATTGGTTTAACTACCAGTAGAATGGTCCAGAACAAAGAATTGGCAGAAAAGATAGAACCATACGAGGTAAGAAAGGAAAAGTTGGAAAAATTTCTAAGAGAACAAGGATACATAGATGCGGCTGAAATAATAAGCCTAGATGATCCTTACGGTCCGGCTATAATGGATGCGGGATTAGAAGCTCTTGTTGCAACAGAAGAAGTCTTATCAACAGTAAAAAAAATTAATATAATTCGAAAGGAGAAAAGCTTACCCCCCTTGGAAATTGTAATAACGCCTATTATCTTAGCCCAAGATGGACACCGTGTTTCAAGTACACGAATTCGTGAAGGAAAAATCGACGAGCAGGGAAAGGTATTGAAATGATCAATTTTATTTTCAACAAAATTAAAAATTATCCCAATTATATGTTGAAGACGGTTATAACTGTATTATTTTTCTATATAATTTTTACAAATCTACTCAACAGTGTTTTATAAAACATGACTAAAAATATTTATGAGCATTTTTTAGTAATAGTAACCCAAATTTTTTTAAGAGTTCTCAACGTTTGGTTAACGCTGAGCCAGAAATTATTAACCGCCCCATAGGTTTACTGCTCTGGAGGAAAAATCATGGTCAATAAACAAAGGAAACTAAGAGAAATAGAAATTAAAGTTCTAAAAGCCCTAAACAAAAACAAAACCGAAATTAAAATCAGTGATTTAGAAAGAGAAACCGGGCTTGACCATATTGCAATAGTTAGAACCTCAGCATGGCTAAGCGAGAAAGGCTTAGTAAAGCAGAAAGAAATTCAAAAAGTTCACGCCGAATTACTTAAAGAGGGCTACACATATGTGGAAAAAGAACTCCCAGAGCGAAGCCTTTTAAATACCATTCTAAAATTAGGTGGTAGTGCAACATTATCCCAAATTTCTAGAGAAACCAAACTTTCCGATAAAGATTTTAAAATAGCCCTTGGCTGGATTCGAACAAAAAACTGGGCTAAATTTAAGAAGCAAGATGAGGAAACTCTTCTACAGGTTAAAGAAATTCCACCCTTGGGAAAGGATGAAGAGCTATTAAAAGTTTTGGGGGATAAAGGTGAAATTGACGTTTCACAACTTCCAAATGAAACAATGAAAATACTTGATTCGTTGCAAAAAAGAAATCTAATAAGGCTACATCCAGAAACAGTTCGTTCCCTAATTATTACCGAGGAGGGAATAAAACTCATTCAGTCCGGTGTTACGGTTTCGGAAGAAGTAAGTATCTTGACTTCGGATCTCATAAAGTCTGGAAAATGGCGTGAAACGGTGTTTAGAAAATATGATGTTGAGACTCCGGTTAAAGTCATTTATCCTGGAAAAATTCACCCAGTTATTGAATTGATTAACGAGATTAGGGAAATTTTTCTGGATTTAGGATTTACAGAAATAAGGGGGCCTTTTGTTGAATCTGCTTTCTGGAATTTTGATGCCTTATTCCAACCCCAGGATCACCCCGCTCGGGAGATGCATGACACTTTTTATTTAAAATTTCCTACAACCGCTAAACTCCCAAACAAAAAAATTGTGCAAAACGTATCTAAAACTCATGAAGATGGATGGGAAACCGGTTCCACAGGCTGGGGTTATAAATGGAGCACTAAAGTTGCTCGTCAAACAATTATGAGGACACACACTACAGCAACAACGATTCGTTACCTAGCAGATCATCCTGATCCTCCGGTAAAGGTATTTTCTGTGGACAGAGTTTATAGGAATGAAAAATTGGATTATAAGCATTTAGCAGAATTCTTTCAAATCGAGGGTATAGTTGTTGACGAGAATGTGACTCTCAGAGATTTGATGGGAACCTTAACCGAATTTTACAAGCGCCTTGGATTCGAGAAGGTTCAGTTCTGGCCGAGTTATTTTCCATACACGGAGCCTTCGCTTCAATCCACGGTGTATGTAGAAGAATTCGGTTGGATTGAACTCTGCGGGATGGGGATTTTTCGCCCCGAAGTAACAATTCCCTTCGGTGTTAAAGTTCCAGTTCTTGCCTGGGGCGGAGGTTTTGAGAGACTTGCCATGCTCCGCTTAGATTTAGAAGATATTAGAGACCTTTATAGAAATGATTTGGGATGGATAAGAAGAACCCCCATTGTTTTCTAAGATTGGTTGGAGGAAATCAAAATTCCAGTAATAACTCTAACATGTAAACGGATGAGCGAGCTATTAGGAAAAAAAGTTGATTCCAACGAACTCGAAAATGTGGTTCCCTGGATCGGACTTGATATAGAGGAAAAAACAGAAAATTATCTTAAAGTTGAGTATAATCCTAATCGACCAGACTTCTCAAGCCAAGAAGGAATCGCACGTGCTTTACGGGGATTTATGGAAATAGAAACCGGGCTTCCAAAATACAAACTATCGGGGAGCGGTGTAACAGTAAGGGTTGATCCTGCCCTAGCAGAGGTTAGACCTTACATAGTCTGCGCAATTGTAAGGAACGTTTCATTTAATGATGAAAATATCGTAGAACTTATAGGAATGCAAGAAGACCTGCACTGGGCTATAGGGAGAAATAGGGTAAAGTCTTCTATAGGTATTCACGACTTTGACAGTGTTGAACCACCTTTTGAGTATCGGGCCGTTGATCCAGATGGAATTAGGTTTGTTCCCCTAAACTGGGCGGTGGAAATAACACCTAGAGAAATTTTGGAAAAACATCCAAAGGGTATAGCTTATGCCCACATAATGGAGGGTAAGTCCAAGTATCCTATCATAACCGATGTTAATAATGATGTACTATCTTTCCCTCCCATAATTAATGGTGTTTTAACTCAGCTCACGGAAGAGACCAGAAATCTCTTTATAGATGTAACTGGAACCACTATAAGAGACATTACTAGTACCTTAAATATTCTGGTAACGGCATTAGCGGAGGGAGGAGCAAAGATAGAGAGTGTGAAAATGGAGTATCCTGATGGTACAATAACAACTCCCGACTTCACCCCTCAAAAATGGAATGTTAGTCCTGACTATGTCAACCGTTTACTAGGATTAAACCTTTCACAAAAAGAAATTATTAGATCCTTGGAAAAAGTTCGTATGGATGCTAAATTAGATGATGGTAAACTAAAAGTACTGGTTCCCGCATATCGCCATGATATTATGCACGAAGTGGACTTTGTGGAGGAAGTAGCCATAGGATACGGACTGTATAACTTAAATCCTACTATTCCAGAAACTGTGACCATTGCGGAAAGTCATCCTTACCAAAAACTATCTTATTTTGTGAGAAGTATACTTACGGGATTAGGGTTCAATGAAGTAATTAGTTTTACATTAACCAATATTAAAGAACACTATGAGTATATGAGAACTGATGGTAAACCAGTAGAACTGCTTAATCCTGTGAGTTCCGATTACAATATGGTAAGAGATGCCCTACTACCAGGGTTAATTAAGATTTTTAAAGTTAATAAACATGAGGCACTTCCCCAAAAAATATTCGAAGTAGGGGATGTTGTATTTTATGATCCAGACGCTGAAACTAACGCTACGCGTAAATTATGCGTCACAGCAGCAATTACCGACAAGGAAGTGGGATTTACCGATATAAAAGCTATTGCTGAGGCTCTTCTAAGGGAACTGGGATGTAAACAATGGAAATTCAGTCAGATATCTTATCCGAGCTTCATTGAGGGGAGAGCGGCTTCTGTAGAAGCAGACGGAAAAATGATAGGAAAAATTGGTGAGATTCATCCCGAAGTATTAAATAATTTCGATTTAGAGTATCCCATAGGGGCTTTCGAATATGATCTTGAACCTTTCTTAGAACAGATTAAAAAATTTGGAGGGAATTAAGAAATGAAACCTGTAATTGTTATTGTTGATATGCTTAATGATTTTATTTTGAAGGTTGCATCCCTAGAGTGTGCTAAGGGACGAGAAATCATAAAACCAATAAAAAGCCCCATCTAACATGGAAGAAAGAAGAATCCCAATAACATATATAACAGACAGCCATGGTCCAATGTTAGAGAGTTCAAAATATGGTTACCCTATGCTGTAGAAAATACCAAGGGCTTAGATGTTATAGATGAATTAAAACCAGATAAGGTAAACCTAATTATTAAAAAACTTATGAGGGCTTTTTCAAAACAAAACTGGATAAATCTCTAAAAGAAAAGAAAATTTACTGCTGATACTAAAAGGGGTATGTACAGACATCTGTATTTTGCATACCGGTAGCAGCGCTACTTGGATATAATATGAAAATCCCCAAAGAAGCTGTGGCCGCACTAACAGATTAAGGTCACAATTTTGCTCTGAAGCCTTTAGAGAATATAATCAAATCAGATGTTGATAGTTTGAATAATATGATAAACCAGATTTAGTCGAACTATGCCAAATGATAAAACCTGAATGAAAAGTTGTTACTTTAGCCATTCTCTATCTTTTTCTAAAAAATATAGTGCGAATTTTTCGGCAAAATTAGAATTTTTATTAAGTAATTGTCGAAAAACTTTTATATCACAATATATAAATCCCTTAGCTATCCAAACTTTTTCTAATGGAGTTTGAAATTCATGAACAATCCCCTTGATGAAAGCAAAAAAGGCCTATGCCAAGGTATCGCCGGAGAAATAGCGCTATCAGATGATCCAGGTAGAGTAATGCGCAAGTGGCGGGAAAAATTCCAGATCCCACAGAAGGATTTAGCTGAGATTCTAGAAATCAGTCCTTCAGTGATAAGTGATTATGAGAGCGGTAGAAGAGTGTCTCCTAGAATAGATACCATCAGAAAATTTGTAGAGGCACTTGTCTACCTTGACCAGCTGAAAGGCGGACAGATAGTTAATGGCTTGACTAGGATCTTAAGTCGAGAAATTCCTTCTGAAATCATACTGGACATCCGAGAGTTCCCCTACGCTATTAAATCTGAGGTTTTATGTAAACATTTAGAATGTGAAATATTAGCCAATGATGAAATGCTAAGTCAACCCATATACGGATACACCGCCATAGATGTTATTAATGCCATAGTTCAACTCTCCTCCGACCAGCTTCTTATGCTATATGGAGCCACACCCCAGCGGGCAGCCATATTCACCAACGTAATTAGTGGAAGAGCATCTATGGTAGCGATTAAAACTAGTCAGATGGGCACTACACGCTCATTGAAACCTTCTCTACTCATAATTCACGGACCTAAGAAAGTAGACCCACTGGCTGTAAAAATTGCAGAAGTAGAACGTATCCCTCTTGCACTCTCAACAATAAAGGATACTGACTCTCTAATAAGAACATTAAGAAACTTTATGACAAGCGAAATACCAAAAACAATAACCACACCCTAAAAATAAGCCCTAAAAACGTTTCACTTATCTGAATTTGCAACTTAGCCTCAAACTGATTATACTTAAAGTTCCTCCCTAAGATCTATGATATCTAGAGCTCCGGGGCCAGTACCTATAAGACTTACCGGAATTTTTATTGCTTCCTCTATCTTCTTTATAAATATGCGACCCTCTTCGGATAATTTTTCTATTGATCTAATCCCGCTGCATTCAGGGTAGACTACATCCAATTTTGTTATTGCGGCTTGTGTAGCACCATTTATCATAACCGCTCTTTTTGCCAATTCGAAATTGAAGGGTGCAGACCTTCTTTTCCTTCCAGTTACTGTAGCGGTTTCAAACCAGCCCCGCCTCTTAGCTTCTTCTTCGGATATTTCTCCTGGAAGGTGCCCTGCTCCCACTCTAGTGGTATAAGATTTGAAAACAATGATGACCTCGTCAACTTTGGTCGGCCCTATTCCTAAATCGGCACAAGCTTGAGAGGCGGTGGTATCCTTACTGGTTACGAAAGGATAGGTGCCATGGTAGAGTGAAAGAAATGTACCCTGTGTTCCTTCTACTAAAACATATTTTCCCCTATCAATTGCATTATTGATCTCTAATGGAACGTCCGTAATATATTGTCTAAGATCAGGTATATCTTTTGCCAGTTTGACTTTCCGCATAACCCTCTCCACATTACAAGGCCCACATCCACTACCCGTACTTCCAATTCTCTCTTTAAGAAATGAGGAACTTCTGTCTTCTTCAATGTGTTTTTCTTCAATTATTGCACACTGACCATCAATTTTCAATCTTTCCCCAACACCGGTTTCTTCTGCTTCTTTTTTTAAAATCTCAGGATTAACTAGCACACCAGGACCTATTAGTATATTAGCATTTTCTTGGATGAATCCACTAGATATTTGTCTCAACTTATAGGTTTTGCCTTTGTACACGACGGTGTGTCCTGCATTTGTACCAACCCCTGCCCGTGCACACACTGAAGGTTTATCCTTTATTGCCAGATAGGAAACAATTTTTCCTTTTCCTTCATCTCCGAAGAAGCCACCAACCAGAATATGACAAGTCAAACCTTAGCCTCCACTAAAATTTTTGTAAAACAAATTCAATTTTTCTTCTTTCTAATTGTAAACCCGCATTTCTGATGTCTGAAATTATTTTTAAGTATTTTCCTATCCTAGTTATCATGATATATAGAAAGGTTTTTTGTGTAACAATTATATTCACCTATTAGAATTGTTTTATCAGAATTGAACGGATTGGAGAGTCAAAACATATGTGGAAACTAATTCGCCCCGATGCGTATCGAGTTTGGAATATTGATGCTGTTCAAGAGAGACTCTGGAGGTATTACGAGGTATTCAATAATAGACTTAGTGCAAAATTTCTAATCGCTTTGAAAGTTGGTTTAGAGGAGGATTTAGACGCTGAAACTGACAAGCTCTGGAATACACACGATAAGACTAGTGGTGTTTTCCGAAGTCTGTTAAAGCGTGTTGACATGGATGAGATAGAATTGAAAAAGATGGATACGCCAAAAATTTCTTATCTAGATCTTAAAGTCGAACTCGCCCGAAGGATTTTATCAGAGTGTCATTTCTGTGAAAGGAGATGCGGAGCCAATAGATTGATGGATGAAAAGGGATTTTGCAGATTAGGAAAAGAATCTTACGTATCTTCCGCATTCATGCATACTGGTGAAGAAGCCCCACTGGTTCCCTCTGGCACAAACGCTTGAGAACTATCTTCTCTTGCGGTGCAATCTTCTTCTCCAGCTGCACGTTTAAATGCGTATTTTGCCAGAACTACGATATTTCAACAAATCCGAAAAACGGTGTTAAAACCTCAGAAGAAAATCTTGCAGCAATTTGTAGAGACCTAAGGAGAGAGGGCGCGCGAAATATAAATTATGTGGGCGGAGATCCCACACCCAACACGTACACTATTTTAAAAGCTATTCGAGAAACCAAAGAAAATGTTCCTCAATTATGGAATTCCAACATGTACTGTTCCAAAGAATGTATGAAACTTTTACTTGATGTTATGGATTTTTGGCTTCCAGACTTCAAATACGGCAACGACGAATGCGCCGAACAATTAAGTAAGGCTCCAAAATACTGGGAAATAGTTTCTAGAAACCACAAAATGGCCTATGATGAAACCGTGGAGCCTGGAACATCGGGCATGATAATTAGACACCTCGTTTTACCAGGACACATCGAATGCTGTACTGAACCGGTTCTGGAGTGGATAGCCAAAAACTGCTCAAAAACTTTGGTTAATATTATGGAACAGTATCGCCCACAACACGAAGTGCCAAGAAATATTGAGTATTCAGACATAGATAGGAGAGTGTCTCGTGAAGAGATGGAAAAAGCTTATCGAATTGCAGATAAATTGGGGATTATTTGGCGTCCCGTTTCCTAATATGTTAAAAAATTCTATTCACATTCCCCAACTATATTTATCTTGGTTCCACAGTTTGTACATGTATTATCTTTGGTGAGATTGCGTTCCTCAATTGTGTATCCCCATCGCCCTATAATCAATTGTTTGCACGATGGACAGTACGTGTTCTCTCCCTGACCAGGGATGTTTCCACAATAAACATAGTGAAGCCCCATATTTTGGGCAATTTCTCTAGCCTTAACTACCGTTGATATTGGAGTTGGTTCAAGGTGTTGCATTTTGTACTGAGGATGAAATCTAGAAAAGTGAACAGGAACACATAGCCCCAGATTTTCTATTACCCATTCGACAAATTTTGTTATTTCATCCACACTATCATTTTTTTGAGGAATTATCAGGTTCGTAATTTCAAGGTGAATGTTTTTTTCTTTTATAAGCACTATGGCATCCAAAACTGGTTGAAGGCTTCCTCCGCATATTTCTTTGTAAAACTTTTCAGTCATTGCTTTCACATCAATATTGGCGGCATCTATTAGAGGGGCTATGTTTTCTATCGCCTTAAGAGTGGCGTAACCGTTTGTAACCAGAACATTTTTTATATTGTTTTTACGGGCAATCTTAGCTGTATCGTATACAAATTCATAGAAAACAAGGGGTTCATTATAGGTATATGCTATGGATTTACTGCCTCGATTCTTAGCAGCTGATACGATCTCTTCAGGTGAAAATTCTCTTGTCAAGCCGGATTCTGGTTCGGCCTGAGAGATGGTCCAGTTTTGGCAATGAAGACAGTGAAAAGTACATCCAACTGTTGAGATAGATAAGGCGGTGCTTCCCGGATAAAAGTGGAATAATGGTTTTTTCTCAATGGGATCAACAGCCATAGCCGAAATAGAAGAATAAACTAAAGAGTAAAGAACTCCCTCCACGTTTTCTCTGGTTTTACACCTCCCTCTCTTTCCAGGTTTAATTATGCAGAGATTGGGACATATACCACATTTTACGGCATTATCTTCAAGCTTCTGGTAAATCATTGTTTCCTTTAACAAGGATTTCACCAAGAATAAAATATTTTTGAATGAGTTAACTTTTTGCTTATAAATTATGTAATCAATCAATCGGCTTTTCGAAAATCTTGGTAATAAATATTTTTTGGTATTCTAAGGATATCTTCTTAACCATATATACTCTAATATAATTTTTTAATAGGATTTTGAGGTAGAACAAAGTTCTACTTTTCCCATAATTACTACTTATCTGGCTTTCGAATTAATTTTCAAAGAGGTAAATTTTTATCGAATTTTAGTAGATTGATGTTTAGAGAAGGTTGATGAATATTGTCTAGAATAACAGTTATACCTGGTCCAAGTTCACAGCTTTTGGCACTACGCATCTCTAGATATTTGAAATCAGATGTTGTACCCATTGAATTTAAGACCTTCCCTGACGGAGAAAGATACATTCGACTTAAAGAGGAAAATATAAATAATCACGCTGTTGTTGTTCAGTCTATAGTGCCACCAAACCCGGATCGAAGTATAATTGAACTCTGTTTTATACTTAAAACTCTTAAGGAATTTGGTGTGGAGAAAATTACCGCAGTGATTCCCTATTTTGCTTATGCTCGCCAGGACAAAAGGTTTATGCCCGGAGAGGCGGTAAGCGGAAGGATAGTTTGTGATATCATTCAGAATGCGGGAGCTGGTGAGGTAGTGACCGTGGACATTCATAATAAAAGAATTTTAGAGAATTTCAAGATTCTTACAAAGGATGTTAGTGCCGTTCCCCTAATTGCTGAATATTTAAACAAGTTTGATCTGAATGATCCTCTAATTATTTCGCCAGATGAAGGGGCCAAAGAGCGGGCTAAAAATCTTGCGGGGTTTATGGATGCTGAATATGTGATTTTTAGTAAATTCAGGGATAAATATACCGGAGAAATTGAAATTAAAATGAAAGAAATCAATGTTAATAATCGTGACGCAGTTATAATCGATGACATTATTAGTACAGGAGGCACCATGGTAAGTGCGATTGAAATCGCTAAAAGCCAAAATGCTAATCGAATTTACGCGGCGTGTACTCATGCAATTTTGGTGGGTGACTCTAGATTTAGAATTTTTAATGCTGGGGCCAATGAGATAATTGGAACTGACACCGTTCCCAGTGATGTTAGTTTCGTGTCCGTAGCCCCTGCTATTGCTGAGGCGTTAAAATAGTGATACAGGATCAGTTTTATGTTTTATCAGGTGAAAATCCAACCATTCCGAGTGCCGAATGTTTAGCAATTCTTGAAAGCCTAAATATACCATTTAAAGCAGAAAAATATGATCAGGTACTAGTTTTAAAAGTGGAGGAGAAGGCTTGGCAACTAATAGCTGAGCGAGCTGCGATGGTTCATAGGTGTTGTATTTTACTAGCTAAATGCGAAGCTGGTCTCGACCAGATAGTGAGTTCGGTTCGAGAAATAGATTTTGAAAGATACATTTCTGATATAGACACTTTTGCCGTTAGAATAAAGCGTGTAAAAAACTATTCACCAGAATTAGATTCATCTTTTCTTGAGAAAGAAATTGGATACCTTATCCATAAAAATGTAGGATTAAAAGCGAATCTTAAAAATCCAGATAAACTATTCTATGGAGTCTTAACAGAGTCTATGTTCATATTTGGAATTAGTGTGCGAGAATCCGAAAGAAAAAAATTAAGTTTAAGAAAGGCCAAATTTAGACCTTTTTTTGTTCCAAGCTCTATGAATCCCCACCTTGCAAGGGCGATGGTTAACCTGTCTCGAGCTCGTCCCAAAAGAATTTTTTATGACCCTTTCTGTGGTGCGGGTGGGATTCTAATTGAAGCAGGACTTATGGGCTGTAAAATTATAGGTTCAGACATTGATATAAAAATGGTTAAAGGGGTGGAAAAAAACCTTAAACATTTCAAGCTGAAAGACTGGAACATAATAATGTCCGATGCTAAAAACTTACCAATAAACAGAGTTGATAGTATAGCAACAGATCCCCCCTACGGAGGATCTGCTTCCACAAAAGGCACCGCTACTGAAAAGTTAATTTCAGCTTTCATAGAGGAAATAGCTAGTATATCCGGTTCGATTGGAAATGTTTGCATAGGGGCTCCTTTGACAATTGATTTTAGCGAAAAAATTAAGGATACTGGTTTACGAATAATAGAAAAACATTTGATCTATGTACATAAGAGTTTAACTCGTCAAATTATAGTACTAAGGATGTGAAAGAATCGCTTAAAATTATTATCTTAGGAACTTCGGGTGGAATTCCCACAGTAGAGAGAAATCTCCCTGCAATTGCCATAAAGAAAGATAGAGAAATTATTTTATTTGATTGTGCTGAGAGCACACAAAGACAGATGGGCAAGGCAAAACTAAGTGTAAGCAGGATAAGTAAAATTTTTGTAACACATCTTCACGGGGACCACATAATGGGGATTCCCGGTATACTTCAAACACTTTCACTTCTAAACCGCAATAAGCCATTGTATCTTTTTGGTCCAAATGGCTTAATGGATTTTATCACAGCTATAAAAAAAACTGTAGAATTTACGCTTACATTTGATATTTACGTTAAAGAGGCTGCTGAAGGAGTAGTATATGAAACTAATGATTATTATATTGAGTGTGTTAAAACAAGGCACACTAATTCCTCGTTTGCTTACGCTTTTGTAGAAAAAGATAGGCCGGGAAAATTTCATCCTAATAAGGCATTGGCACTCAGGATACCAATGGGGCCGCTGTGGAAAAAATTACAGCAAGGAGAAACTATCACCCTGTCTGAAGGAAGAAAAATAGAACCCAGCGAAGTTGCGGATCCCCCTAAACCAGGAAGAAAAATAGTGTACTCTGGAGATACAGCACCTTGCGAGTCTGTCAAAAAAATAAGTAAAAATGCAACGCTCCTAATACATGAGAGCACTTATGGAGATGATTTGGAAGAAAAAGCATTCGAAACCAATCACAGCTCTGCATCACAGGCCGCAAAGATAGCCGAAGAATCCAGTGTACAAAAGCTACTTCTCACCCATATAAGCCAAAGATACTCAAATCCAAAAGAATTGCTAGAACAAGCCCAAAAAATTTTTCAAAACACCATTATTGCAGAAGATTTGATGGAAATAACATTGGACTAACGGTAAAGCGAAATAAAAAAGCTACAAAAAATCAGGGACTTGTTAATGATTTTAAATAATGTATGCTGTTGTACGAATCTCCTAAATCATTATTCTCTACTACAACATATCCTTTAAAATTTAACTTCTCCAATGAGCGAATCAAAAATTTCCAATCCAAAACCCCTTTCCCAATCTGGAGGTGGGCATCTCTGTCTCCCCTATTATCATGTGCATGCACATGCTTAATGTAAGGTCCAACATTCTTTAAGAATGGTTTTAAACCTCCGGATCTTTGGGCGTGACCAGTATCTAGGCATAAACCCAAATCAGAATTCCCAAGTTCCTGAAATAGTCTTTCTACCTCATGATGGTTAGAAACCAGAAAAGGATAAGGAGGCGCCATGTTTTCAACCACAATTTTAGGCGAGCCTAGTTTTTCTGCAAAATCAACTATATGTTTTATTGAAGCAATGAAGCTTTTCCAAGCTATTTCGGGAAAATGTATAGTGAAAGGTGAAAGTAGTCCGGGATGTGTAACAAAAATTTCTGCCTCTAAAGCATAGGCTCTTTCAACAGCTCTATCCATAAAATCAAGTAATACTGATTGGAGTGGTTCTGGCGAAGCTAAATTGATACTGGCAAAAGGTGCGTGAACGGTAAATGAGATTTTGGACGTTGATGCTGCGTCTTTTAATATTTTTATTCGTTTTGGGTTTAAGTAGTGAAATCCTTCCTCGATTATTTCCCAACAATCTAGTTCTAGGCCTTCTGGGATGTTTTCAATTGTTTTCACAATTTTATTGAAATGGTTCTTTATGAAAGGCATGGTTGAGATTCCTAATCCAATGTGGCTCAAACTGTTTTCTTCCTTTTAAATATCTATAGGGGGTTCACGCTCTAATGGTTTCCCATCAACCGTTTTGGGGCAGAGCCAGTCAACTAACTCTTCTATTTTGGTGCTTCTAATATTTACTTTTATAGACCCCATGGGGGATTCTGCTTCTGGTTGGCAGAAATGCATTTTCCCCATGAATGCTGCCTGTTTGTGAAGGTAGAATGTTACCGTATCATCAACAATATTTCTTTTCATTAATTTTCTTGCGGATTCAACTATGAGTTGATCTCTTAAACGCTGATACATTTTCGAAACCGCCTCTAATCCCTGAGCTTTGCCATAAAGAACTTTTTGCCTGTCTCTTTCCAAGAGAGTGTACTCCGCTTCTACAACCGTTTTTAGAGCCTTTTCCACCTTTTCCCTGCTTTCCGTTGGGTGTACTGGTGCCTCGATTTCTAGCTCTATCATTTTGTTATCTCCTCTAAAATTTTCTCCATATTTTTAATTAGTTTTTTCTCGCTTCCCTCATTTACGATTAAATAATCTGCCTGAGCAATTGCTGATCCTATTCCGTAATTTAATTCTCTAGCATCCCTTTCTTGAAAAGTTTTCAAATCCTTTGTGTCGTCGAGGCGCTGGCGTTCGTATAGGCGTTTAAATCTGGTTTTAGGTGATGAGTGAATAGCAATTAATGTGAAGTCTGGGTAATGCTTTTTAAAAAGTTCTATCTCTTCGAGACTCCTAATGCCTTCCACAAGGATCACAGGCGTTTTTTCTCTTTCGATTTTATTCAGAGTTCTAATTGCAACTGCTTGCTCTCCCTCCTCTTTCCGCAAGCCCATTGATACCTTACCCACACTATATGGTGTTTCTTCCAAACCTCTCATTTTTACCTCGTCACGAACCACATCTCCCATCGCTACCACAGGTATACCCATCTTCTTAGCTATATTGACTGCCAAAGTTTTACCGCTTCCGGGCATCCCGACAAGACCAATGACTTTCCTCAAACCCCTGCACCTATCAAAATATAGAAAACTGATTTATAGACTCTACTTGGAATTAAAAATAATTTGGAAAGCTTTTAGCTTAAGTAAACATTCTAGGTTTTTCTTTTGACGATTTTTCGTTAAGCTGACTAAGTATTGAATCAATTATTTCCTGTGTCACACACTTCTCATCTTGCAGAATTGCTTTATGAAGCGCCGCCTTCAGTATTTTATCCTTAAGATCCCTACCCGAGAAGCCTTCAGTCTCTTTAACAATTTTTTTAAGATCAGCTTTTACCGGCATGGGAACCTTTTTAATATAGAGCCTAAGTATTTGTTCCCGATCTTCCATACTAGGGAGCTTAAACTCAATCTCTTCTTCAAATCTACTTCTTATCGCTTTATCTATAATAACCGGATTATTTGTTGCTCCAATACAGACCACACCGAAGTTAGCGCTTAGTCCATCCATTTCACCTAAAAGGGCGCTTACTATTTCTGATACGTCGCCTCTTATATTTTGAAAGCTGCGGTCTAATCCTATAGCATCAATTTCGTCCAAGTATAAGACACTTGGAGCATTATCTGAGGCTATTTTGAAAATTTGGTGCACTCGTCTTGAAGCATCTCCCACATTAACCCCTATTAAATCCGTTGATTTAACTAAATAGAAGGGTGCATTTGTTTCGTTAGCTAAAGCCTGAGCAACCATGGTCTTACCGGTTCCAGGCGAGCCGTAAAAAAGGATGTTTCTTGGAGCCCAATCTCCAAAAGCCTCTGGTTTTTCTAAATATTTTTTAATTATCAAGCACTTGTTTTTAGCTTCGCTCTGGCCCACTATGTCTGAGAAGTGTACCTTGAGTCTTTTCTCCTGTATTAAGGGTTTTCTTTTTAGAATGAAACGCGTGGAAAAACTAATTCTTCCCTGATTTGGATGCGTATCACTGACTTTGAAAGCAAAATCTGGAAAAACTAACTGGTCGAACAGATAATCCCCTTTCTTAATATAAATTCCTGCCCATTGTTCTCGGGCATAGGCTTGAAAGAGTTCAACATCATCCGTCAGTAAAGCAATTGGGGAGTCTTCTCCGGCAATACGAAAAGGATAACCTGATGGCTGAAGCTCAACAACAGAAAGAGATTGGACACGGCTCCTTTTTGTTTCAGGTTTTTCCCGAATAGAGGAGGATAGATGTTGAATCTTCTCATTTTTTTCTTTCAAAATTCCCTCACCATCTAATTTGTGACACTATTGCGGAAATCTTGTAGTTCCATTTTTAGAGTTGTATCTCATGAAATTCAATAATTTTAAGATTTAAAGGTTTTTTTATAATATTTTCTTGTCGAACCCCCACAATATATTCTACCCCTTTTTCCTGTGAGATGTCCACCAGCCTCTGAGTAATTACCCCATCCAGAATAATGGCTTTCACCAAGTCTAATTCTTTCAGATATCCTGCTAATGATAATACCTCTATTTCCTCGATTAACTCAAAGTTTTCCCCTAAAAGTATAGCCTTGTTTGAAGCTTTTATATCCGATAAGTAGTTTATAATCGGTTCAGGAAGTTTAATCTGTGGAGGAATTTCAATTCTCGAAGGCCTTTTTTCCTTTTCTTTTTCCCTTTTCTCTTTTTCTCTTTCCTTCTCTATCTCTTTTTCTCTTTCCTTTTCTTTTTCCCTCTTTTTCGGTTCTTCTGCTTCTATCTGTTCTAATGGTAGCTTATTTCTTAATGCCTTAACCAATTCTTTTTGGCTGAGCTCTTCAACCTCTTTTCCAGGAGGGGCACGGGCTACATAATCTATATCTGCTACTTGTTGGAACTCTTTTAAAATTAAATCTCCACCTCTATCTCCATCTAGAAAAGCTGTAATTGTTTTTTTCTTTGCAAGATCAATTATGGTCTTTGGAATACTTGTGCCTTCAACTGCAATCACGTTTTTATAACCGCATCTTAAAAGGTTGAGAACATCGGCTCTTCCCTCAACCACTATCAACTCATCGGAAGAATCTATACTAGGCCCCGCGGGCAACTCCTCAGATCCATATTTTACAATCTCAGCAACTCGAACTGCGTCCATAACTTCATCTGTGAGTTGCTGGCTTTCCGGGGACACATCTTCAGACCATTTCCGGATAATATCAGCGGCTCTCTGAACAATCTTCTTTCTTTTAATCTCCCGAACATCCTCAATTATCTCCAAAGTAACATGCGCCATGCAAGGTCCGACCCTGTCCACGGACTCTAAAGCCGCCGCTAACATTGCAGTTTCCACTTTATCAAGACTTGAAGGAATTATCACCGTTCCCGTTGCTTTTCCACCATGTGATTCTAAATTAACTCTTATTCTTCCTATTCTACCTGTTCTTTGTAGCTCACGAAGATCCAATTCGCTACCTAGGAGTCCTTCCGTCTGTCCAAAAATCGCTCCAACCACATCTGGTTTTTCTACCACTCCCTCAACATCCATTTTAGCTTTTATGATGTACTTTGTTGTGGTAACTTCGTTTCGATTAACCATGATAAGCGTCACCTCCAAGATAAATAAAGGCGTGTAAATGAGTAAATTTTAAACAATGATTGTGAATTACATGAAATATTAGCGTAAGATACAAATTATTATCATTTAACGATACTTTTCGGAATAATTATGTCTTTCTCTTAATAAATGATGAAGATAATTTACCTGTTGAAAATAGTACTTTTTCGTGTTTGGTTTTCAAGGGTTAGATAAGAGGATGCTAAACCCTCTACGTCGCAGGTAATCTTGGAAATTAGATTTTTAAATCTCCTCCTGAAACTTAGTGTTAAATCAACCTTGTGGCCGTCCAAATATCGAATGATGCGCGAATTCAATTCTTGTCCCTTGCGGTCAAAATCGGTCAGAATTAAGAAGTCATCAAACTGAGCAAGATTATCAGCAACTTCTAGAAGATTTTTTCCAGATAACTTAAGAATCGGCCCACTAATACCTAAAGTTCTCAAACTTCTCTCATCTTTATAACCTTCAACAATGATGGGAACTCCTTTTTCTGAAAACATTTTCAGCATTGAGATTAACTGTTCCAATTCTTCAAAGAAAATGTTCGAAAGCATACTCAACCGTCCATCTTAGGAGGAAAACCAAAGGTAAATTCTGTGTGCATGATATAAAACTGAGCAAAATAAACTTTTCTTATTTAAAAAACCCGTATCAACCATTTTTAAGATAACTATTATCTTGTTACCGTTATTCTTTTTAAAGTTTTAAGAAGATCACGTGCCTCACTATTTTTTTCGAAGTGTTTCCTAACGTTTTTCAAAAGGTCAATTAATGCTTCTGCTGTGGCTTGTTTCAGATCAAGGGGATGCAGATTGCCACTAGCGTAAGCTGACTTCAACTCTTCAAAGCTAGTAAAATCTACAGGACCTCCAAATTTTTCCTTACGTTCCACATGAAGCTTAAACCCCCCTCTGGAAAAAAGAAGAAGCCTATTTACTTCAATCACCGGATTGAAATCCACCTGCTTCGGTGGACAAAAGGCAGAACCAATCTTTTCCCTTATCTCCTGTGGGGTATCATGTATGAATATCGCTGTTTGAGGTTTGGATTTCGACATTTTGGCATCCATCAAAGCATCCTCATCCTCAGCATCCACCTCCATCCTCGACAAGCCTTCCAAACCAATAAGAAGAGGCGTGTGAATAGCCACCGGTTTCCAATCCAATCCAAACTTAGGAGCCAATTCCCTCGCAAGTACATGCGCCCTTCTCTGATCAGTTCCACCCAGACACACCTTAAAACCAGAGTAAATAATATCAGCCACCTGTATACAGGGATAAAGCGTTTTCGAATAATCCGCCTCCGCCTCATCAACCTTACGCCCCATAATACTCATAGCCCTCTTAACCCGGGCAAGCGTGACATTCTTACCAATATTCATAACCGTAGCCCAATAATCCAAATCATCCATAAGATCCTCCGCCTTCGGAAAATGTATTTTTCCAATATCTACACCCAATGATTGTAAACAATGCTCGACGTATCTCGCACAAGTGTGTATAGTCTCCATATCTCCGCCAAATTTATCGTTAATCTTCGCATGCCAAGTTGCTTCAAGAACATACATATCAAAATCCGCTAGAACCAAATCCTGAACTTTCCAAGCCCAAATCGCCCAACCTAAATGAAATATTCTGGAACCCTAGTCCATCTAAAAGGTTTGTCCAGAGGGTTCAACCCCAATGTAGGCTTTAGGGCGACTCTCCACTTCCAATAACTCTCGCAAATCCTCAACAGTGATAATCTCTGATAAGCCACGCAACACCATCTGAACTCTTTCTTCAGTATTCATCAAAACTACCTCCAGTACAACATCTCAGTATACAAACCACAAACACCAATACCAGATGCAACCAAAATATATGCGAAAATTAATCATAGAACCTTAATTAAAATTTTCCTCTGGCAATATTTAAAAGCAGAATTCTCGGAAGAATGTGCATAATACATACACGTAGACATCCTACACTCTAATCCAAAAATGTTAACGCTAATTCCACTAAAAAGTATAAAAGCTGGTAGTCTCCCCTAATCCTGTTGGTTTATATAAAGAACTGACTTATAATAGCCTATGGTTAGAGATCGAGAACAAACCACACGTCAGGTTCAACAACTACTGGAAAAAGACAGAACCTGCCCCAATGAGGCATGCCCCGACTTTGGGAAGACAAAAACGGGGAACATCATCAAGTACGGACACACTGATGGCGGACGACAACGCTACCTCTGCAGAACCTGCGGCAAAACGTTCACCGCAACCAGGCGATAGATTCGCAAAATCTTTGGTTTTTATAGCGTTTAGTAACCCTTTTT